>CAZIIP010000169.1:0-7521 GCA_964539455.1 uncultured Rhodothermales bacterium | reverse complement strand
GCTGAGCCAACAGATTTACAGTCTGGCCCCTTTGACCGCACGGGAACCTGCCCATGACAACCGATAACGGAGTGACTGAGTCACCGAGTAACGGAGGCAGCCACAGGCTCGACGTCCCGTGGCAAGGCCTCCACAGACCCGAGTCACGCCGTTTCACCCGGACGCCAAACCGAGAAACCACGGGGTCTGCGCCCCGGCCGACTCAGGGTCACGTGCGCTGTGCCTCCTCAGTTACTCAGGTTCTTCGTCACCCAGTTACGTGATGTTTGAAAGAGCTGGCGGAGGGACTCGAACCCCCAACCCCCCGCTTACAAGGCGGGCGCTCTACCATTGAGCTACGCCAGCCTGCCGTTGGCACTTCGGCCTCACGCGGCCGGGCAACTATAAGGACCGGTGCCCCCCGTTTCAAGCCCCTGGGCGAGCTTTCTCGCGGGATGCGCCCCGTCTCAACGTCGCCGGCGGCGACGGCCCCGCCCACCGCCCCCGCGGTTGTCCTGCCGCGCCAGCTTACGGAACCCCGACGCCAGCGACGTGTACTTGATTTGGTGCCCGCCGCTTGCGCGTTTGAGTGCTTGCCCTTCGCGCCAGGATGGAATGAGGATTCCCGCCAGGACACGGCGAAACGTCTTCTCCGCCTCCGCCATCTTCACGCACATGGCGTGGTATTCGTTCAGCTTCTCCCGCTGGGCGCTGGAAACAGTCCCTCGGTCGGCGATCATCTGCTCCATGGCATCAAGCGTTACGCGGAGCTTCGGCAGGAGTGTCATGGCCAGAGCCTCCAAGCGCTTGCCCGACGTCAGGGCGGCCTGCCGCTCGGCTTCCGGGTCCATCTCCGGGGCCAGAACCCGGGCCCGCCGGAACTCGGCCGCAATCTCCTCGAATCGCAATGCCACCTCCGGCGGCGTGTCAAGCCTCGCGAGGCCCCGCACCTTCCCTTTGAGCCGGGCTGCCCGCGACTCGCCCACCTCCGCCAGGCACTCGGCCAGGTAGGCATCATCGGAAAGCGTGCGGGGATTTGCCGCATCGTCGGCCTCTGCATCTGCGGAGCGGGCCCGCTTCGCCTCGACCGGCGCGTACGTCCCCTCCGGCGACATCTTGAGCACCTCGGCCGCGGCGGCGGCACGAATGCCCGCCTCGGAGTCGGCTTCGTAGCCCTCCGCCGCCGTCTCGTAGGCCTTCGCGGCAAGCTTCCAGTCGCCCTTCTTGCGGAGACCGTCGCCCAGGAGCCGCGTCGCCTCGGCTTTGAGCTTTTCATCACGCGCCGACTTGACCAAGCGCAGCGCCGCCGGGACGGCCTCCTCGTAGTTGCCCTGGTCGAGCCAGAGGCGAATCTCGGCGAGGCGCTCCTCCGGCCCCGGCCCCGGACCATCGGCCGACCCTGCCGCCAGAACGACCGCAAGCATTCCTGCCACCATCGGGACGCGCATGACTGTCTCCTGCGGCGGTCAGAGTTCATCATCCGGCCGCGACACGGCCGACCGCCCTATCGGCTCTGCTCCCCCTCAATGCTCGACAAAATGCTTTTTGCACGTGGCCCGGCGAAGCGCCCGGCGGACGTGTTGCCCGCGCCGAAAGGGCATCGTCTGCCCGTGGCGATCTCGCCGAACCGCACGGCCGCCCAGGGGGTGGTCCCCCGGATTCATGACCCGGACAATAAGACCGAAGCGATGGAGCTGCCGGCGGTGGTCCGCCGTAAGAGCGGCGACGCACGTTCGGCGGCCATGGCCTATCTCGGCTGGCGCGGCCCCCTCATACTGCCCCCGGTTGAAGAGCGCGCGGGCCTCGTAAAGCTTCGCCTCGGGACTTGCTCCCGGCCCCATGCCAAGCGAAGCCGTCCCCGCCGAGAGGAGGAGCGCCGATATTGCCGCCGCCAATATCCTTCGCATAGCTGAACCGCCTTGGCCGGGCCGTCGGAAAGGCGCAGTCACCACGCGCACCGCCTATACTACCCTATTATAAAGGGAATCCCTTGCGGCCCACATGATAATCGTTGGGAAGCACGAGCTTGCAGTTGCCTGCCTCGGCCGCTATTCTGGTGCGCGTCCCTTAACCAGACGGAAACGGAGAAGCCATGACCGCCAACCAGCCGGCCGAAACGAAGAACATGGCCGTGTTCTGTGACTTCGAGAACGTCGCCATCGGCGTCCGCGATGCCAACTACGCCCAGTTCGATATCCGGAAGGTCGTCGAGCGGCTCCTGTTGAAGGGCAACATCGTCGTCAAAAAGGCCTACTCCGACTGGGCCCGGTACGATCAGTTCAAGGCCATCATGCACGAGGCCTCGTTCGAATTGATCGACATACCTCATCTCCGCATGACGGGGAAAAACTCGGCCGACATTCGGATGGTTGTCGATGCGCTCGACCTCTGTTATACCAAAGCACACGTCGACACATTTGTCATCATCAGCGGGGATTCCGATTTCTCTCCACTTGTGAGTAAACTCAGGGAGAACAACCGGACGGTGATCGGCGTGGGGGTGAAAAATTCAACCTCCGAGTTGCTGATCGCCAACTGTGACGAGTTCATTTTGTATGACGACCTGGTCAATCGGAAGCAGCGAAAACAGAAGCGCAGCGGATCCTCGCGCAAGTCAAGCAAGAAAGCATCCGTCCGGCAGTCGAACGGCAAGCCGGATCTAGAACAGGAAGCCATCGACCTTATCGTTTCCACCTTCGAGGACCTCGTAGAGGAGCGTAACAATGACGACAAAATCTGGGGCTCGATGATCAAGCAGACGCTGAAGCGTCAGAAACCAGGTTTCAGGGAGTCCCACTACGGTTTCCGGTCCTTCAGTCATTTGCTCGAGGAAGCCGCGCGCCGGGATGCGCTGGTCATCGAAAAGGACGAGAAGTCGGGAGGATATTGTGTGCTGGATAGTCCGGACGCGTAGGCAGACATATCGACAGGCATTCCTCGTTCGCGTGGAGCCCATCCATCATATCCGGTAGTGGCTCCGTTTTGATAAGGAGGATGCAACACGCCCGAACACGACCCGTAGTGGTAACTTTTGGTCCTGCGGCAATCCCAAGCCTGCACCATGACCGCCGCTGTGCAGTAGATTACGAGACGATCACCCACGTACCGTCGGACGCCAAGACGCTTCGAGACACGTAATCCCGGTCACGCACCCATGAAACACCTTCTCCCCATTCTAGGAATCGCTCTGCTGTCAACCACCACACGGAGCCAGATTCCTGCAAAATTGATGCGATACATGGACGTGTCACGGACCCAGGTCACCTTCGTTTATGGTGGAGACATCTGGGTCGCTCCGAAGGCGGGTGGTACCGCCCTCCAGATCACCCATTCGCCCGGTGAGGAAAGCTGGCCGCGCTTCTCCCCGGACGGCACGGAACTCGCCTTCACGGCGAGCTATAACGGCAATCCGGACGTGTACGTGATGCCGACCATGGGAGGAATACCGACCCGCGTGACCTATCAGTCCTTTATGGATCGGATGATCGACTGGCACCCGGACGGCGAGCATGTCCTGTTCGCCTCAGGCCGTCAAAGCGGCCGTCAGTCTTTTCGCAAATTTTTTCTGGTCGACAAAGCGGGTGGCTTCCCGGAAATACTGCGGATTCCATATGGAGAGCTGGCAACCTACTCGCCGGACGGCAGGCACCTCGCCTACATTACGAAGATCACGGAGAATTACCCGTTCAAGAGATACCGCGGAGGACTGGCTTCGGACATCATCGTTTATGATCTCCAGCACGACACCGCAGAGAACGTAACCGATCGGAACGCCATCGACGGCAAGCCGGCATGGGTAGGCGACAAGATCTACTTCCTGTCCGATCAGGGAGAACACATGCGATTGAACATCTGGGTATACGATCCCGGGGAGGGATCGACCCGGCAGATCACCTATTTCGAGGACTTCGACATCTCATTTTTATCCGGAGGCGCGAGTGATTTGGTCTTTGAAATGGGCGGAGATTTGTACCTGATGAACACCGCCACGGAGGAATATCAGGTCATCGAGATCGCGGTGGCAAGTGACCTTTCCAATGAGATGCCCCGGACGGTAGACGTCAGCAGTCGCATCCGGAACATGACTGCAGGTCCGGACGGAAAACGTATCGTTTTCGAGGCGCGTGGAGAACTGTTTAACGTTCCGGCGTCAGAGGGATACGTCATGAACATGACGCAATCCAGCGGAGCATTTGACCGCAACCCCGCTTGGTCGCCCGACGGAAAGCACATTGCCTACTGGAGCGATGCATCCGGTGAGTACGAGGTCTATCTGCAGGGTAGCAATTCCGACACGCCGCCCCGACAACTGACCCGCCGGGGCAAGGGATTCGGATACATGCTTCACTGGTCGCCCGACAGCGAAAAACTGGTTTTTATCGACGAAACCAACACCATATTTGTGGTTGATGTCGAGAGCGGTGAAACGACAACCGTAACCGAGGCGCTTTGGAATATCGGACACGGATCCAGATACGGCTTCCCAATCGCCTGGTCACCCGACTCCAAATGGCTCACTTTCCCGCTCGGGCAGGAAAACGCCAACAACGCCATCTTCCTGTACAACTTGGAGGAGGAAGAGCTGCACCAGGTGACGAGTGGTTTCTTCGACGATTCCACGCCCGTATTCGGCGCCGACGGCAAGTATCTCTTCTATCTTACGAATCGGGAATTCTCCGCAGCATATTCGGACATGGAGGACGGGACCTGGATCTATCCGAATGCCACGCAAATTGCATCCTTGAGCCTGACGCCCGATACGCCTTCTCTTCTTCAGGTGAAAAACGACGCAGTCGAGGTCGAGGAAGAAGCCGATGAAGACGAGGGTGAAGATGTAGAGGAGGAATCTGAAGAAGCCGATGCCGAAGAGGCCTCGGCAGCTACCGATATCGAGGTGGAGCCGGAGGGTTTCGAGTCGCGCCTCGTATTGCTTCCTCCGGATGCGGGAAATATCGGGGCGCTGATGCCGTTTGAGGGTAAGCTCGTTTACCTCAGATATCCCAACACGGGATCGAGCGGTGACTCTCCGTCGCTGAACCTGTATGATCTGGAGGAGCGGGAAGAAAAGACGGTTATGTCCAACGTCCAGGCGGCGGTTGTTGCGGCAGACGGCAAGTCGATTCTGGTGAGAAGTGGTGGCCGATACGGAGTCATTCGGCCGGCGCCCGAACAAAGCATTTCAGATCCCGTGCCGACGGACGATTTTCTGATGGATCTCGTGCCACGAGAAGAGTGGCAACAGATTTTCGATGACACGTGGCGACGGCACAGGGATTTCTTCTACGACCCTGACATGCAGGGGGTAGACTGGGAGGCTATGCGTGAGCAATATGGTGCCTTGCTGAAGCACGCACGCACTCGCTGGGACGTGTCGTTTATTCAGTCAAATCTGGCATCCGAGCTGAGTGCGGGTCATACCTATACCTTTGGAGGAGATACGGAAGATGTTTCGTCACGGGGCACGGGATACCTGGGTATCGACTGGGATCTGGACGACGGAAAGTACAGGATCGCCCGTATCGTACAACCGGCCACGTGGGATACGGAAATCCGTTCGCCGCTGGACGTCCCTGGCGTCGAGGCCGGTGTCGGTGACTTCGTCCTTTCGGTTAACGGCGTCAATCTGGATCCGGGTCGGGATCCTTACGCCGCATTTGAGGGACTATCCGGCAAAACCGTGGCACTGCGTGTGAGCAGCACGGGCGAGCGGGAAGACAGCCGGGAGGTCGTTGTGGAGTGCCTGAGCCAGTCCGAGGAGGTCGAACTCCGCTATCTGGAGTGGATCGAAAACAACCGGAAGATGGTCGACGAGCTCTCGGATGGTCAACTCGGTTACATCTACATGTCGAACACGTCCAGCCGAGGTCAACTCGAGCTCGTGCGGATGTTTTATGGCCAGCTCGACAAGAAGGGCTTCGTCATAGACGAGCGCTTCAACGGCGGGGGACAACTGGCCGATCGTTTCCTGGAGCTGCTGCAGCGTCCGGTGGTATACAACCTGCACTGGCGTCACGGCAAGGATCACCAGTGGCCGATAAAAACGAACACCGGCCCGATGGGAATGCTCATCAACGGATGGGCCGGCTCCGGCGGGGATGGGTTGCCGTGGGCGTTCCAGGAGCTGGAGGCCGGACCGATAGTGGGTGAGCGGACCCTCGGTATTCTGGTGGGACCTGCCACGGGACATCAACTTATCGACGGCGGCGGCATCACGGTCCCGGGCGCCCGTCTCTATGACAACGATGGACACTGGTTCTGGGAAGGTGAAGGCGTAACGCCGGATATTCCTGTAGAAGACGATCCCAATATCCTCATACAGGGCAGGGATCCACAGATCGAACGGGTGGTCGAGGAAGTGTTGAAACTAGTCAAGGAAAACCCGCCGCAGATGACGCCGGCGCCACCGTTTGAGGATCGGACGGCCGAGGGACAAAAGGACGGCTAGCAAGGACTGACCGGCACCGCAGTGTGCCGATCGGACGGCACGGTGCGCCCCTTTAAAAAGCGGCAGCGGCTTACTTTGGAAGCACCCTGTGTGTACCGTCATTCCACCATACCTCTGTGTACACACCGAACCGTTCTCGCAACGCGTTCGGCTTCTCGGCGAAGAGCTTTTTGCCCAGTGGCAACGCCTCATCGATGAGCGCCCTGCGCTTTGACCGGATCAGGCTTTTCAGGAGCCGGTTTCTGCGGGTATCCACCGACAGGTCGGTGCGGAGTATCGTCCGGAAGACCGCAAGGTCATGTGCATCCCCCAGAAGATCCTGCAAACGATCGGCCTCCGAGATCAGTGACGACATCGGCGCTTCCCAAATTCGGCGCAGGAGGCGAAGATGATACCAATGATATTTGACCCGCTTGCGCCATTCATGGGTATGCACCGAACGGTGGAATCTCGTGATATGGCGGTGTATAAAATCACGACGTCGACTGTTTAGTACCAGGGGAAATATGGCCGGTTGCCGTAAACCTTGCGCCTTTTCCGCTACTTTCTGTAGGGCTAATCACCAAATATCATTAAGTATTTCACATATACGACAACATGAGTCGCAGCCTGGATGCTGCATGATTCCGTCCCGACCATACCTGCATCCCGGTATCGCATACCCACCGCCGCGCCATTCTTCATGCATGGGTTTTTGTGCTCCCTTATCATTAGGAAGCAATGGAAAAGCAACCAACGAAGGATGGCGGCGACCATGCCGTAGCAGACCATCCTCCACAAACGGCAACCACCATGCGTGCATTGAAAATCCTCCCTACATCACTTATTGTCTTTTCCTTGGCCATTCACCTTTTCGCCTGCACCCAGGAAAAACCGGAGCAAACGGAAGCCCCGCCTGCGGAAACCGAGGCACCGGTCATCCAGAGCTCGGTGGAAGTGATTGACATCAATACGCTCGAGCGTCGGGTCGTGTATTCGGCGCAGCGCGATCTTCAGGCCCCCAACTGGACGAAGGACGGCAACTATCTGATCTGCAACGGAGACGGTCTGCTCTGGCGCATTCCCGTCGAAGGCGGCGAACCGGAGCGAATCGACAC
>CAZIIP010000168.1:5834-7526 GCA_964539455.1 uncultured Rhodothermales bacterium | reverse complement strand
CAGGCGGCGGGCGTCTTCGCCGGACCGAATTCCGAATCCTACCAGGAGCGGATTGTTACGGACGTTCTTCCGGGCACGGCGCAGGTAGTCGGCAATCAGATCCATCGCGTCGAGTGACGACCCGGTCAATCCGGTCACGGACACGGCGTAAACGAAACCGGAGGCAATGGAATCGATTTCGCGCATGCGATCGTCGGATGTATTCGGTGCTACCAGGAGAACATGATTCAGGTCGTGGGATTCGACTTCACGCCGAAGGACCGAGATTTCTTCGGGAGGCACGTCCGGAAGAATGATTCCGTCTACTCCACTAGACCGGGCATCCTTGCAGAAGTTGCCAATGCCGTAGCTGAAAACGGGGTTGATGTATCCCATTAGCAGGATCGGCGTGTCCCTTTTGCGACGATACGTTTCAACGGTGCGAAAAATGTCCGCAAGCGACAAACCGAATGAGAGCGCCCGTTCACTCGACTCCTGGATGGGCAATCCCTCTGCAAGGGGATCACTGAACGGCATCCCCAGCTCCAGAAAGTCGGCCCCGCTGTCCGCGATCGTCTCGAGCAACGGCAGGGTTGCCGAAGGGTGCGGATACCCATGGGTCAGAAAGATACCCATGGCTTTCTCCTGAAGCTTGCGCAGTCTGTTCAGGGTTGTCTCGAGTCGGGACGGCACGACGATTTACAATTTTGCCCATGCATAAACGCCTGATACGCACAATTGCGCCGGGCGATTCATGCTTGATGCCATTTGGACTTTGGACGCAGCCGCCTACTTCATGAGTATCAGTTTCCCGGATTCAGAAAACGATCCTGCACGCAGGTGAACGATATAGACACCACTTGCCAAGCCGTCCGCCCGCCAGGATGCCCGGTACTCGCCGGCAGGCAGCTCTTTCGACAGCAGTACCTCGACGACCTTTCCGCTCATGTCGAGAATGGAGAGTTCCACGGATGTTCGTTCGGGAAGGGCAAAGGGAATGGCTGTCCCAGGATTGAATGGATTGGGGTAGGCCGGACGAAGGGCGAATTCGGCCGGGATGACGTCGCCGTCCCGCTCGACGTCCGTAGTATTCCGAACGGAGAACGACCAGGTCTCGCTCCATCCGCTGGCTCCGGTTGCATTGCGCGCCTGTACCCGCCAGTAGTAGGTCGTGCCGATATCCAGCGGTCCGATTTTCAGCGTGTTCTCGAACAGGAACGGTGCCGTGAACACGATGGATGATTGGAATGATTCATCGGTTGCGACGGTAAGCGCATAGCTGGTGGCAAACGGGATTGCCTCCCACTCGAGGACCGGTTCGGATATCAGGCCGCTTGCACCGTTTTCCGGGGAAAGCAAATCCGGAACGGCCGGACGTGTGACCCTGATAAACGTGCTGACTTCCGACCAGGGACCCGGGCCGTTGCTATTGCGGCCACGCACGCGCCAGTAGTAGGTGCCGAAGTCGAACGGACCGGCAGCCAGTTCCGTCTGGTCCATACCCAAGACGTCGTACAACAGCGTGTCGAATACCGCATCGGAGGCCACCTGGACGTCATAGCGGGCGGCATCTTCGGCCGGGTCCCACTTCAGTGTAATGGATTCCGGGAGGCCGGCCTCGCCGTCCGCAGGATCGGTGAGCACCGGCATCGCCGGCGTGGCAAGCACGGAGAAACGGAATGTGGGCGACCAGGGGCTGAATCCTGTCTCATT
>CAZIIP010000168.1:0-5824 GCA_964539455.1 uncultured Rhodothermales bacterium | reverse complement strand
CGCCCGGACGCGCCAGAAATACGTGGCCGTCTCGAGTCCCGCGACCTCATAGGACGTCTCCGTCAGGTCACTGACATCGACCAGGACCGAATCGAATAGCGCATCCCGTGCAACCTGCAGCTGATAGGCATCCGCGGTCGTGACCCCGCTCCAGACCAGGGTCAGGGTGTCGGGGAGGCTTTCGGCACCGTCGGCGGGGCTGTCCAGCGTCACCTGATTCGGTACGTTGAGTACGCTGAACGAAAAAACCGTCGACCAGCCCGATTGTCCGTTCGGATTCACGGACCGCACCCGCCAGAAATATGGTCCGGTGTCCAGGGTTACCTGGAGTTGTGCTGCGGCGACTTCAGACTCGTTGACGACGAGGTTGGCGAATTCCGCATCGGATGCGACCTGCACCTTGTAGGAAGTCGCGTTCTCCGCCTCGCTCCAGAGCAACGTGAGCTGTCCGGGAAGATCCTCCGCTCCGTCATCCGGTGTGAGCAGGACCGGCTTCGCCGGTGGACCCAGTACGGAAAATGACCACACCTCGGACCACGGGCCGCTGCCGGCCGCATTGCCGGCACGGACGCGCCAGTAATAGTCGCCGGTTTCGAGCGTCGTACTGTACGTGAGTGATTCGAGGCCGCCCTCATTGACGATGAACGAATCGAATGTCTCGGTGTCGGATATCTGCACCCGATAGGCGACTGCCTGATCGACGGCGGCCCATTCGAGTGTCACGTCGGGTGTAAGATTTTCCGTTTCGTCCGTAGGTAATACGAGTGCGGGTGCGGCCGGCTCGGCGACCACCGTGAACGTAAAGGTATCAGACCAGTCGCCACAGCCGTTGGCGTCGTCGCAGGCCTGCACGCGCCAGAAAAAATCTCCGGATGAAGAGGTGGCGAATTCGATGGATGTGTTCGGATAGTTGCTTTGGTCCAGTTCCCTGTTATTAAAGCCGGCATCCGTTGCGACCTGCACCTTGTACTTCGTTGCGGAAATGGACGCCTCCCACGTGAGCGCAACGGGGGAGATCAGGTTGCTTTCCCCGTCTGCAGGAGACGACAGGACCGGAGGATCCGGTGGTAAATCGGTTCGCACGGAGATGGGCAGGACAAACGTCAGCAGCCCGGTTCCGTTGCTGTTGGTGATCCACGGCCACACGCCGCGAATGTCGGCATAGGTAAGCTCGGCTACTTCCGATGCGGTTCCGGACAGGGTGAGGACCACCCTGTTGTCTTCGACCGTTCCGGCTTCGACGGTTACGGAGCCGTCGGAAACCGAAAACAGCTCGTGGGCACCCGCCTCCATGGCGAGGGGGTCGGACTCCCGCATCTCGACCGTGATCTCATCACGAGAGGTTCGGCTGAAGTACACCTCCGAGGGATTCGGCGGATCGATGCCGGCGGTGACGCTCGAGCCGTACAGGTCCCGGCGGATTTGCCCGTAGACGCGGTCGGCCAGTTGTTTGTAGCCCTGTTCGTACGACCAGTGGCACCAGAAATTGATGGCGGGATTATCCAGGTAGTGGCCGTCCAGGCCGGTAGTAGACATCACCTCCACGTTATTCCAGTTATCTGCAAGCTGACGTTGCATGTCCCGGAGCTCCGGACTCGGAGCGCCGCAGCCGTCGCGGATCTGGAATACGTAGATTTTGTCGAAACCGCTGAAGTTCTCCTGCCAATCGGAGCGAAGTTGTGAAAAACGATCGCGGTATATCGCCGGGGGGGTGTTGTCGTCGTTCGTTCCGTCGTGTTCGCCCTGGTACCATATAACGGCCCGTATTTCGTCCGCCACGTCTGCACGCTGCGCACGGGTAAGGAGCCGCCCGTAGTTCGTGGTCTGATCGTCGGGGTCGCTGTCGTTGCGAAGGAAGTGCGCAATGGCCTGTGCCCCTTCGGCACCGTTCAAAACGGCGACGGGGAGGTCGTATGCGTCGACAATATTGCGGGCGAGTCGAATGCCGATCTGCCCGACGGATCCCGGCTGGTACTGCGAATCACCTTCGGCGAGGTGCCATTCCCGGTCGGCATCGGAGGTTGCCGGATCCGGATCCGAGGTGCCGAACGATCGGATCCAGTTGCTTTCGTTTTCGGCCGCAGAGCCGTCATATTCTTTTGCCACGGCATTGGATTGTCCCTGGATCACGTAAACGTCTCCTGCCACGACATTCTCGGCCGTGGCACTCTCCACAAGTGTCTCGCCCGTGGTGCGTACGACGGCAACGGTAAACCGGTGGGCTACTTTTGCGGCGGCGATCTCTGCCTCATATGAAACGGATTTGTCTCCCGTGACATCGATCACCAGCGAGTCGACCAGGGCATCGTCCTCGTAATGGCGAACGATGACCGTGTCGACCGTTGCATCCGTAACTGTTCCTGCGACGGAGACGGTCGCCGTATTGGTGGCAATGTTGCGCGGGACCAGCTGGTTGTCTGCCGGCAAGCTGGTAAAGTCAATAGGCTGGGCCGTTAGCGCAGCGGTGAAGACGAGTAACGGCAGCAGGATGAGGTAAATACGACGGGTTAGCATCATGTGCGGGTGGTCTCGGTCTGGTACGCTGGTGCGGTCGGCGGTCCGGGTGGGACACCGCATGGTATGTCTGCAATCCGGCAAGACACTTTGCAAACTACGAAAGGAAGATGGTATGGCAGGCCCCCAAACCTCGAATTTTGATTAAGGTTCGACCATTAAAGGTGATCCGAGATGGTACCCATGTCCTTGTCTCCCCGGCCGCTGCAGTTGATGACCATCACTTCCGACGGCTTGCACGCCGGTGCCAGTTGTGCGGTATATGCCACGGCATGGGCGGTTTCAAGTGCCGGTATGATACCTTCCGTTCGGGCCAGCAGTTTGACCCCTTCCAGGGCTTCCGCATCCGTCACGGCGGCGTAGGCAACGCGGGCGGTGTCTTTGAGATAAGCATGTTCGGGTCCCACGCCGGGATAGTCCAGGCCTGCGGAAATGCTGTGCGCCAGCAGAACCTGGCCGTTTTCATCCTGCAACAGATAGCTCATGGCACCATGAAGAATCCCGGGTGATCCCTTCACAAGCGTGGCGGCGTGGCGTCCATCCAGTCCTTCTCCCGCCGCCTCCACGCCGTACAGCCGTACCGACCGATCGTCTACGTAAGGCGCAAAGATGCCGATGGCATTGGATCCACCTCCTACGCAGGCGACGATTGAATCCGGTAGTGGACTCCCCGTAGCCGCTTCGAGTTGCATACGGGTCTCTTCGCCGATGATACGCTGGAATTGCCGAACCATCATGGGGTAGGGATGTGGGCCCACGACCGATCCAATGATGTAAAAAGTATCTCCAACATTGGTCACCCAGTCACGAATGGCCTCGTTCGTGGCGTCCTTGAGGGTCCGGCTCCCGCTCGAAACCGGCCTCACCTCGGCTCCGAGCAATTCCATGCGTTGCACGTTCAGCTTCTGCCGGACCGTGTCTTCGACACCCATGTAGACGATACACTTCATTCCGAACCGCGCACAGACTGTCGCGGTGGCCACCCCGTGCTGCCCTGCACCGGTCTCGGCGATGATCCGGGTCTTCCCCATCCGACGTGCCAGCAGGATCTGCCCGATCGTGTTGTTGATTTTATGGGCTCCGGTATGGCAGAGGTCTTCTCGCTTGAGGAATATCCGGGGACCTCCGACCGCCTCGGAAAACCGGTCGGCCCTGGTCAGTGGTGTCGGCCGGCCGGCGTATTCGGTGAGCAATGTCGTGTACTCGGAACGAAAAGCCGCGTCGTCCCACGCCTCGGTGAAAGAGGCGGCGACTTCCCTGACGGCGGGAACCAGTATCTCGGGCACGAATGCGCCCCCGTATGTACCGAAATGGCCGGTTGTGTCCGGCACCGACGAATATAGCTTCATGCTTCAGGTATCGACTTCGAATAGTCCGACGGAATGGAACGGCGCTGCCCGGGTCAGTCAGTCCAGGGAGTCGAGCCGCCGAAAGAACGCGTCGACGAGGGCGAAATCCTTGCGACCGGGTGCTTCTTCCAGGCCGCTGGATACGTCGACCGCGTACGGAGTGGTAAACCCGACTGCCTCGACAATGTTGTCGGGGGACAGGCCGCCTGCGAGAAAAAGGTCGTAGTCGCGCCATCGGGCATCTTTAAGAAGACCCCAGTCGAAAGCGGATCCCGTTCCTCCCCATGCATCGGCTTTTCCCGTATCGAGCAAAAAATGCGCGACCGTGTTTTCGTACGGCGCCATGCGCTCCCAAAGTGTCTGTCCGGTATCGTGCTCGAAAACGTGGATCGCCTTGATGACCGGTTGTTCGATCGCTTCGCACCATTCAGGTGACTCTTCGCCGCTTGCCTGAATAAAATCAAAACCGGCTTTGTCGGCAATCGCATTAACCGACTCGGTCGGATGATTGACGAAGACACCGACCGTTTTGGGTCCATGGAGCCACTCGACGACCTGGCGCACTTCGCTCGCTTCGATAAATCGCGGGCTCTTTTCGTACAGGACAAATCCAAGATAGTCCGCGCCCGCTCCGGCACAGTACCGTGCATCCGCCAGATTCGATATGCCGCAGATTTTGACTTTGGGTTTCGATGCCATGTCGTCTTCCTTGTCGCGGCGATCAGACTACCAGACGAAGGCGGGAGGAAACCTCGGCGAGCCGGCGCGTTTCCGCCAGGGTGCGCTTAAGCACGGCTCCGGGATCCACTCCTCGCATGAAGGTCTCGCCGATCAGTACGGCATTGATGCCGTTGATTTCCAGGTATGCGAGGTTTTCCGGCGATTTGAGCCCGCTTTCCGAGACTCTTACGAGGGTTTCGGGTACGTGTTTGAAAATGCGCACGGAATGTGCAATATCCACTTCGAACGTGCGGAGGTTGCGGTTGTTGACCCCGATGATCCGTACCTGGTCGAAATTGATTCGCTCGAGCTCCCGTTCGTCGTAGACCTCGACGAGGCAATCGAGGCCCAGTTCATTGGCCGTCTCGTGCAGATCGCGCAGCTGTATCGCGTCCAGCACGGAAGCAATCAGCAACACGGCGTCCGCTCCGAATGCGCGGGCCTCCAGCAATTGGTACGGATCGATAATGAAGTCCTTCCTGAGAAGGGGCAGATCGGTCATCTGACGGGCGTCCGACAGATGCTCAAGTGAGCCGAAAAAGTGCAAGGGTTCGGTCAAGACCGATATGGCCTGCGCACCGTTGGCCGTGTATGTTTTGGCCACCGATGCCACGTCCAGGTCTTTGCAAATGATGCCTCTCGACGGCGAGGCTTTCTTGATTTCCGCGATGACCGAGAGGGGACCTTCCCGCAGGGTGGTCTCCAGCGACAAAGTCGGTGCACTGAACGATGGCAGGGATTCAAGGAAGGCGGGCGGTACGGTCGATTTCTGCTTCTCTATCAGCAGGCGGGTGTCGTTGATTATGGTGGTCAGGATATCCATATCTGATTGCCCCGGAGCGATATCAAACGTGCTTTTGCGGTGGCTTACGATTGCTGTTTTTGGCCTGAAGCGGCCTCATTCGATACTTCAGCGAGTGCTTCCAGCTTTTGCGCCGCAGCGCCGCTGTCAATGCTCGCGTGCGCGGCTTCAAGTGCATCGTCGATGCGCGGGTATTTCCCGCTTACCTGCAGAGCGAGGGCGGCGTTGAGCACGACGACGTCCCGTTCCGGTCCATGCACACCGGACAGGAAGCTTTTCATCGTCTGCGCATTCTCCGCGGCATCGCCGCCCCTGAGCACATGCGGCTCTACGGGAGAAAAACCGAAAGACTCGGGCGACACCGAACCATGCTTGATGTCTTCCGCTTCCTTCCTGATCCGGTGGGTAAACGTCGGACCCGTGAGGGTGCACTCGTCCA
>CAZIIP010000167.1:2897-7536 GCA_964539455.1 uncultured Rhodothermales bacterium | reverse complement strand
AGTTACGGCTTCTCCCGGGAGCGGCCAGTGCAACTGTTCGGCGCCGGTATTGTGCGGGTATTTGCCGGTAATGATGCTCGCCCGGCTCGGTGAGCATGAATTTGCGGTCAAATAGGCCCGGGTGAAGCGCATGCCTTCCGAGGCCAACGCGTCGATGTTCGGCGTACGAATAGTGGGATGGCCGTAAGCACCCAGGTCATTCCAGTTCAGGTCATCCGCAATAATCATAATGATGTTGGGCCGCAGCTCCTCCCTGCTTACTGGTGTACATGTTCCCAACAAGAAAACGTTCAATAGTGACAGCATGCACATCCAGGCTGATTGCATACGCCCGAACAATAGATGGATCGTCATGATTTTCGATCTCCGGTCATGCTTCAGGGGCACCGATAAGGGCAACAAGCACTTTCCCCGAACGCGGCGAAAAAACGCTATCCTGGCTGAACACCTCCACTTCACCTGATTCGGAAATAAGAAACAGTGGAAGTCCCCCGGATCCATGTCGCTCCTTGAAAGTCTCGAATGAATAATCATCGGTAAGCGTCAACAGCTCTACGCGATCGTTTCGAACCCAACTACAGGATTGAGTGGGTTGAATTTGTTTCTTCAGGCGATAACCGTCGCCAAACCGCCGCATGTTTCGTTGCCGAGGTTACCACCAACAATCCACGTGCAAAGTGGTATGTCGACATCATCGTGAAGGGTGCGCGTGAGGCCGGTCTGCCGGCGTCATACATCGAGGTGCTGGTCGGTCTCGAGCCGGCTTCTGTTGCCAATCTTCGTCACGCCTCTTCGCCGTAACAGGCACGCCTTCGTCAGGGAGCCGGTATCAGTCCGGCATCATTTGGACCGGCTGCCGGGCGGCATCAGGCATGGGCCGGATGTTCGATGTAGTGCCCGGTTTGCCGTACCAGTAGGAGGCAACGTTGTAGTTCATCCGGCAATTTTCCCAGTGCCAGACTTCCATATCGAGTTGCAGCGATTCTTCGAACGGCATGGCGTCGATGGACCGGGAGCGTGTTTCGGTGCTGTATCCCTTTGTCACACGCACGATCGGCACGGGATCCGGATATAATTTATCGAACTCCATGACCCGCACCTGCGCATGGAAGGGATGCTCGTAAAATGCCCGGTTTTGCCCGCCGTAAGCGTAGGCGTAATAGTCTTCCGTTCCCGTTCCGAAAATCGACGGAAAATCCTCGCCGTCCACCCAGATTTTCGCGTCACCCTCTCCCCACCAGATCTCTTCCGGATTCCAGACCGTCAACGCATCGCCTACATAAACGCCTTGTCCGTCCAGTGTCACGTAATTCCAGTCTGACGGCGGCCGGGTCGGCATGTCCGATTCATGGTTCCAGGTAGTATGGAAATACATGGATCGCTCATTCCAGTGCCAATCTCCTACAGTCGCTTCCAGTTCGACATCAACGGACTCATCGTGCAGATTCAGTACGGTTACCGAGGCTGATTCGCGGTATGGCATGATCCACCGGCAGGTCATGCGCCCGTCTTCCGATACCGTTCGGTACCACCCTTGGAAGGGATGCAGCCCCACCCCGGTACCGAAGAAATCGCCGACGGGACTCCAGACGGTTTCCTCGCCGTCAAAAGTCATCTGCACCACAACGGAACGGGTAACCTGCGGGTTGCCGTAATCGCCCAGTTTGATGGAGAGTATCCGGACGGCGTGCTCCCCTGTGGGTAGATCGAGCGACGTTTGCTCTCCCGGTGGAATGCGACCGGCCACGCTTTCCTGAAGCCCTTCTTGTGATGCCGCGGGACTTACGAGACGTGCACCGACAGCATCCATCAGTGCTTTCTCATCCTCAAGATCCTCCATCGAGAAGGTCTTTACTTCAGTCCCTGCTTCGTATGTCCGGTAAGTGAAGATGAAGAACCGGGGAGCCACGTCCATTGTGATCTTAACCGATTCCGCCCACGGGAATGGAAGAAACGAGACCGCCGAAGAGAGTGACTTGTGACCGAAAGGATATGCCGTAATGGTAGTCCCGTTGAACAGGTCATAGGTCGGCCCCTCGATCACCGGATCGGGATTGCCGTCGAGGTACACCCTCAGCGTTCCGAGACTGTCCGGGGCTTCCCGGCGCCCGCGAAGAACCATCGGTGTGATGCGCGGATCGGGCATCCAGGTACGGGCTATGGCACCGGGACCTCGATGCTCCATCAGGACCCACTCCGTGCGACCGTCATTCTCCTCAGTCCGGATGAAGTGACCCCGGTCGCGATTCGCAAACCATCCCTCAGGATCTTCCGGTGTAACGGAATTGCGGTGGTAGCTGCTATGCTGCTCAAGACGATATTCGGGTGAAGGAAACATGGCCATTCGGTCCCGATCGACCATCTCATCGAGCAGGGAGCCAAACGTCACGTCGTAATTCGGTCCACAGCCGATCATGCCCAGACCGAGCAATACAAATGAACTGGATAAGAAGGCGGCTCGAAAATGCATGAGGGCACCTTGTGCGGGAAGGTTCACACTGGATCGAACCTTAATCTACTGTGTACGTCTTTGAAAGACGTCCAACCTTCTCCACACCCACTCTGATGCGACTCGCATTTCAGTCGGTTCCGACCACGAGCGTTCGCGTGACCGATCCCTTCCCGGTAACCAGCCGCAGGAAGTAGATGCCGCTGTCGAGTTCACTTCCGTCAAGCCGAATTCGATGCGTCACCTCAGGCGACACACTACCTCGATAAAGGGTTTTCTGGCGCCTGCCCAGCACCGAATAGAGATCGAGCGAAACCGGCCCGCCCTCCCGGACGGTAAATGCGACGGTTGCGTTGTCAGTTACCGGATTTGGAAAGACGGGATCGAGAACATGGCTTGCGGCTATCGGAACGAAGACCTCCACCGCATGGCTGTATATCCGCCGGCCGTCGAAATCTACTTGAGCCAGGCGTACGCGATGCGAACCAATGCGTCCGTCGTGAATTCGGAAGTCATAGGTCCGCTCAACAGTCGAAATCCCGTTTCCCGAGATGAATCCCGCGTCTTCGAAAGCTTCATCGTCGAAGGCGTGCTGGATATAGAAGCCGGCATTGTTCGTCTCGGTGGCCGTGGACCAACGCACGTGGATGTCCCGGTCGTCGACACGGGCAGACAAATCAGTCAACTCAACAGGAAGCGTGCCATCCGCGCAGATGGTTATGCTCGGATAAGAGCCACTCCCCTCCATGGCGATCTCCAGCCGACTCACGCCGGATATGTCGACCGTACGTTTCTCATATCCATTATCGCCCGTGGGTCCCAGCGTGATGGGACTGCCGATCACCTCACTTCCGCCGTCCTGACTGTCATAAAAAGTCGCCGTTACATCGGGCTCAGCCACCGTCCCCTCGATGTCCAGCACATCCATGGCCTTAATTGTGACCAGTTCGTTAAACCGGAAGATCAGCGTCCCTCCTCCTGAATTGTCATCCGGATCGGTGGGATCACCGTCTTCAGATATAATCAGCGTCATGCCCAGGTTCTCACAATTCGCAAACGGATTCGGGGGATCCGGAGGAGGGACATACACGCCACCGTCTCCGACTCCCGGACCGCCCCCTTCGGGGCACGTCTGGTTTGGCGCCCCGAGATCCGGATCGTCGCCCGTCGGATTGGACGTGTCGAATGCCATGGGCAGCAACGCACTGTTGGTCGAGATCCTGATGCCGTAGACGGTATTCCATTGATCCAAAAGCACGTCACCGCCTGCAACCGACGTACCATCCGGATACGTATTGAAATCCAGTTCGAATGGAGGCGGCGGAGGATCGCCGTTGCAGGACGGCAGTTGAGCCCATAAAGGTGTCGTCTGGAAGGCGCCAAGTACACCAATCAAGACAACATAAAAGGCGATGGTTCGGCCCGAGGAAAGGCCTGCGTCTGTAGGAATACACATCTTCCCGGATATTGGATGAGCCCGGAATAAGCAGACGAAAGCCTCAACCCGGCCACGGCACCAATGTCGCATAGGTGCACCGATGGCCGGCAGTCGCCAACTGTCAGAATATGCCCAACCAGGACACAGATCGCTACCGGTCGGCAGGCTGCTTCACTCATTGCTCACAAGACCAACCGGACGATCACTTCTGGTAGTGGTCCGTTCCACCCCTCCTCGAAGGTGGATGATTGCAGCTATTCTATCCCGCGCAATATTCATAAGTTGTGGAATACATGTGTAAAACTAATGTATATCCGTGGATTGAACAACACATATTTGTGGAAAAGTGAACCTGAAACCTGAAACACATCCCCTTCCAGATTCAAACGTTCCGCTTGAATACCTTGGGTTTGGTACCTCCCCTCTCTCGGACCAGTCGCCGTGGTTATGGCTCGTCCCCTCTCCCGTCGAGATTTTCCTGGCATTGGAACCATTGCCACTGGCATGGCGGCCATAGCGCCGGAACATGCCGCTGCATACGGAGCGCACAAACCGAAATCATCCGCTGCCCCTGCCGTGCCGTTCATATCGGGGTATTACCGATCGACACAACAGCGGAATCCGGTGGAATAATCGTGGTAGGATGAGGCGTGGGCGGTCGTCGCGTATGTACACCCCGGTCCGTTGATCACGGCATCGACATAAAAGCCCCCTCGGAAAGTCCCGGAGGCGTCCGCCACCCATTCATGCAG
>CAZIIP010000167.1:0-2887 GCA_964539455.1 uncultured Rhodothermales bacterium | reverse complement strand
CCCGTGCATGTCGAAGACGCCGTCGGCCGATACACATCCCGGATTGGTGCCTGCCGGGTCCAGCGCGTTATCGAGTTGATTGAGCCGCGGATCGTTCATTTCTTCCGGAGACCAGGCCGGGTCCGTTCCAAACAGCTCAATAACGGGGTGGACGTCGCGCGTGTCATTGCAGGCATCCGGGTCGTACGTGTTGCCATACGGGAAGGTTGTCCCGGTATCTCCCCGGCAGGCACGCAGCCATTCCTGACTGGTGCAAAGCCGTTTTCCCGCCGCCTCACAGGCAGATGCGGCTACCTCTCCGCTGATATAGCCCTGTGGAATGACGTTACTTTCCGTGGCGGCTACACCGCTTGTCGGGGCCTCGAAGGGAGACCGGTCCAGGAGATGTGCTTCCCAGAGATCGATGCAATAATCATCAATTGGCGTCATCCCCGGCGGACAACCTCCAGCCGCCATGTTATCCGCTCCGGAACAACCACCAAGAGTGGCGACCGCCAAGTTGAATAATATCATTATTAAACGTACCATAGATTCAAGCCGGGTTCTACGGTTAATGACGCACCGTCCCCGGCGCGTATGTAAATGGCCGAACAGGGCCCCAGCGCCCGGTCAGGATACAGCCCGACATCTTTGATCTATCCCAGGCGGTTGGGCAACGCGAATCTATGAACGCCCATCACGATCGGAAAACTCGGCATGCCACAATTAACCTTGGTAAACGGTATTCTGACTTGTCGGAGAGAAAACCGGCTGGTGGTAACATAAAGAACATGCAGTAACATGGAGCAGCGAAAAACCTCTCGTCGGGCATTTGTTCGTGAGACCGGACGAATGTGTGCCGGCGTACTGTTGGGGCCGGCACTCGGTATGACCTCGGGGTGTCAAAATGCAGGTCCCGACGGGCGTTCCGGATCGTATGATGTCGTGGTGTACGGAGCCACGTCTAGCGGCATTGCTGCTGCGGTGCAGGTGGCGAGAATGGGCAAATCCGTCATTTTGATCGAGCCCTCGGGACATGTCGGTGGATTGACAACCGGCGGTCTGGGCGCCACAGACGCGGGCGACGAGTCGGCCATCGGAGGCATCGCCAAGGAGTTTTACGGCAGGATCCGATCCTATTATCATTCGAACCCGTCGGTCTGGCGGCAGGAGTCGCTCGCTCAGTACCTATCCCACGTACATCCCAGGGGTATTGACGAAGATGCCATGTGGTTCTTCGAGCCGCATGTTGCGCTACATATCTATCATAATATGCTTCGGGAGGCGTCGGTACCCGTTTTGCGGAACGAACGACTGGACCTGGGTGCCGGAGTAGGTGTCGAGAAACGTGCCGGTCGCATCATGGGCATTGTAACGGAGTCGGGAAACCGGTTCGTCGGCAAGACCTATATCGACGCCACGTATGAGGGCGACTTAATGGCAAAAGCCGGCGTCTCATACACCATCGGCAGGGAGGGCACCGAACAGTATGGGGAATCACTGAACGGTATCCGGCTGCACCGGCACATGTACAATTTCCACATGTTCGCCCGATGGGTCGACCCCTATGTTGTACCGGGAGATTCGACGAGTGGACTGATACCGGGCGTCACGCACCCGGAGCCACCGGGTCGCGACGGCGAGGGAGATCATCGTGTTCAGTCCTACTGCTTCCGGCTTTGTATGACGGACGTAAAGGACAACCAGGTGCCGTTCCCGAAACCGGAAGGCTACGATTCTGCCAGATATGAACTTCTTTTGCGGTATCTGATATCGGACGATCGTTTTCCGTGGGTCACGGACGACCGATTTCGCGGGATCGAAAATCCCGTTCTGGGTTGGGATCCACGGATCATCTTGATGCCGAATCGAAAGACGGATGCCAACACAAAAGGACCCATTTCATTCAACCACACGGGTGCCAATTACGACTATCCGGACGGTAATTATTCGACCCGGCAACGGATCGTGGATGACCATAAAGCGTGGCAGCAGGGCCTTTTCTGGTTTATGGCCAACGATGCCCGTGTACCGGCGGAATTCAGTGATCCCGTGCAGGAGTGGGGTCTCGCGGCAGATGAATTCACGGATACCGACCACTGGCCGCCGCAACTTTACATTCGCGAGGCGCGACGAATGGTCAGCGACGAGGTCGTTACGGAGCACCATTGTCTCGGCAACGAAACGGCGCAAGCGCCTGTCGGCCTAGGCTCCTATGCCATGGACAGCCACATCGTAAGCCGCTACGTAACAGATGAAGGATATGTGAGCAATGAGGGACACGTCGGCCGCGGCGTTCCGAACCCGTATCCCATCGGTTACGGATCCATTGTACCGCGATCTTCGGAATGCACAAACCTTCTCGTACCCGTTTGTGTCTCCGCGACCCACGTGGCATTCGGTTCAATCAGGATGGAGCCCGTTTTTATGGTTTTGGGGCAATCGGCCGGAGCGGCGGCAGCGCTTGCCGCGGACACCGGCATCAATGTTCAGGATGTGCCATATTCGTCCTTTCAAAGTCGCATGCAGCAAGACGGTCAGGTCCTCAATGTGTAGCAGGCGCGCTTATGCCGACTGTGCAACTTTGAAGCAGAGCACCGATACAATATTTGAAAGCGGAAGCAGCAGAATGCCGGTCCGGCCTCCGACCCATACGTACCTCACACATAGATGACCCGCAAAGAGCCGTTCAATTCAAATCCGGTTGTGAGGGCGTTCAATTACTGACAACATGCCTGATAACGCGAATACTACCAATCTGGCCCTCTTTTGCGACTTTGAAAACATTGCGCTCGGCGTAAAGGAAGCCAACCACGCCAAGTTCGACATCAGCAAGGTGCTGGAGCGCCTGCTCCTCAAGGGCGATATCGTCGTCAAGAAGGCCTACTGCGACTGGGGCCGGTACCGT
>CAZIIP010000166.1:0-7548 GCA_964539455.1 uncultured Rhodothermales bacterium | reverse complement strand
GGGTGCAAATGATGTCGTGGTAGCAATAACGCCATATTCTGTTGAAAATGTGACTTATGTACGGGAGTGGGAATTTGGTCCGTGGGATCCGATGTGGGAGATAAGAACATCGAGTGGCATTTCTCTTAACAGCCATGCCGCCCCGGTCCGGGCCGAGTTCACCGTCGGCCAGAGCACCGTGATAGCCAGTCCCGACGTTCCCTCACAAGAGGGCGACCGGCTGCTGGCCAATTATCCCAATCCGTTTTCAGGAAGAACGACGGTCTCGTTCTCCGTTTCCGGACCGCGCACCGTCACGCTCGATGTTTACGACGTCACGGGCAAGCGCATCGTACGGCTGATGGACAACCGGCGCGTATTTCCGGGGCGGCACTCCGTGGTCATTGATGCTTCCGGCTGGGCGCCCGGAACCTATGCGTGTGTGCTCCAGTCGGGCAAGCAACGTCGTTCCCGCATGATGACGGTCCTCCGGTAGGTCTTGATCCACGATCTCTCACCTCGTAGGATAGCTGCGGAAGCGGAGTGAAGCGGGGCTACCGGTATGCGAAATCGATTTCTCGAGCATGGCCGGTTTCATGCTGCGGTATCATCAAAAATTCCGGCGGTGCAATTCCGCAGCCTGTTTGATTTGTGACGATATATGAAAGAGAGCCACGGTCACATAGTCGTGCCGATACATTGAAAATCTTGATTGGGTGCGACTATCCTACCACCGGGCTCTCTCCCTTTTGAGGCACAGTGAGGGGGATCGGGGGTTCCGGCCACTGTGGTGGGGTCGGAACCCCAATTTTGCCGGATGAGCGTGGAATCCATCGTCCTTTTTTATCTTCCGGCGGGGCGAACTCCTTTACCCTCACGTGCTATGGGACGGATCATCAGAACGGGAGATACTCCGGCTAGACGCCGCCATGCTGCGTTGCGCTCGATTGCAGAGGTGCTTCGGTTGCTGGCTGCCGTGACGGAGTATGACGACGAGGCAAAAGATATGGCCGCGTTCCTGGTCTATTCGCTTCGACGCGTGGGAGATACCATCGAGTCGAGTGCCCAGGCCTGGGACGACCGAAACTATTGGAAAAAGGCGGAAGCGCTGCGAGACAAGTGGCGTTGGTCGCCGGACCTGGCCGACCGGCTCGAACGGCTGGTACTGAACGAACGCTGGGAGCTGCTGCCCGATCTTCTCATCGAACTCGTGCCGCACGTACAAAATATCCGTGTGAAGAGCATGACGCGTTCGGCCGACTGGTGGTGCGGGGCTTATCGGGCATTGCGGCGCGACAGCGGCCTGTAGGCTTTCCTGTTCACTTTCCTGAACAGTCCTATAACGCAACCTGTACAAATCGATCGCCGGAATCCGATCCTGTCCCATTTGTGCAGCCATATCAGGCTCTGGCACACTTGTTGGATCCTTTGAAAGTAGATCCAGACATTGACCAGCAACCACTCAGGAGGGACCAGGATGAATCTCCGATACGAAACGGCGCGCCGCGCCTGGCCCGCCCTCATTATTACGCTGACACTCATTGCGCTGTCACTTTCCCTCGCTCGATGTGACACCCTTGTAGAAGAGTACTATTGTGCAGGCTATCCCGAGGTACTGAATCCGATTGCCGATATCGGCCTCGTCGCCGGTGCCGAGCTCTATGCAAGGAATCTGGAATCCGCTCCATATGTCTTCGGGCACACACATGGCGAACGGCTGTGGTACGAGACGGAAAGTTCCAAAAAGCGTGTTGCCAAAGCATGGGTTGACCGCGGAGTGCTTACGGTTGAGGCGCGGAACCCGGGCACGGCCGTCATCTATGTCGATGCTTTCGACGACTGTGATGCGGTGGCGACCGTCGAGTTTGTCGTCGAGGTCTACGCGTACGGGGCGGCCCAATAGCATTCAGGCCCTATGGCGGACAGACACGCGCTGGTCTGTCGAACGCCCTGAAGGTGTACGTCTGCAATACGCGGCGGCATACCGGAAGCCCCTTCAAACGGGATACGGAATGCAGATTCCGGGGCCGCTATGATCAACGGCGCGTCCGCTACGCGCAGTGCGTTACTCCACGATCTCCCGATGCGTTTCCGCAACTTTCACTGAAGTGTTGTCGGCCATTTCATCGAAGTAGTGGCCGAAACGCGCGGTCTCATCGGCGTCGTACGCTGCGAGGTTCTGCGCCCAGCGTGCTCCAATAGGCTGATACCACAACGTGGCGACAAATTCAAACGGTCCGGCATTATCGGGTACCGGAATCTCGACGCGCAGCAGATCTCCCGACTCCTCGAAATCTCTATCCTGTCTTGCCCGACCGTGAACGGCGATATCGCTGCTTGCCGTTGCCTTGTCGAATCCTGCAGGAAGCAACCGGTTGTCCTTGGCATAAGATGCGCCGCTCGTAATTCCGGTGGTCACATTTCCCTTCGAATCAAGCATGATAGACTCGTAGATCTGCACCTTGTCGGCCGCATCGATCACTTCGTAGTGGGACTCAAAGGCGTCAGGGCTTTCGTCATTTGCGTTGCCTTCGATGGATCCGTCCCGATTGAGTTTACCGGATTCAAAGACGATATTTCCCTGCCTGTCGGCCACGGATATGTGGAGCCACACACGGCGCGACGGATATGCGGTCGGGAGTTTGTGGCCCGCCCGATTCCGAACCTCGAGTTGCGCGGTCAGTTCGTTACGGCTGACGGAGGCCTCCCGTACGGTCAGCGACGCCGTGCTGGCTTTCAGGTGGTCGATGGTACGGAGTGCTGAGGCATCCAATTCGGTAGACAGTGCCTCGACACCCAGTTCATTTCTGTGGGCATTGAGCATACGGGGGATCAGGAAATTCCCACCCCGGAAGGCATGTCTGTTCACCTCCTCTCGCGGCTCGCCCAACACGCTTGTAATGGCGACTTCCGACTCAAGGGCAGGCATGTGGCACGACTGACAGCTTTTCGTCTCCGCATAGTCACTGTGCAGCCACTCCAGGTACGGCACTTGCTCGGGTAACTCACCGACTGCTTCGTGGTTTTCGTCGAGCGCATGGGTGATGAGGGTGTGACACGTGGCACAGAGCTCGGACTCCTGGATGTGTGTTCCCTTTTCGGGGAAAAAGGCTGATGCGGAATGCATGATGCGGGTGCGTCCGCTGTCGATTTCAAAGGGTCCGATCAATGAGCGTTGGTCCCACGCCGTCTTTTCGTCGACGAGGAAGTGCCCGACAAAGCTCTCGCGCTCTCCGAAGTTATCGGGTAGAATTTGATGGCAGGTCGCACACCCGACGCCGTCTGCCGCAAGGTGGGCATCCCGGTCGCCGTCGAACCGCTCGTCTCCGATCGGTAGGTGAGAAAAGACACTGCCCTCTTCTCCTGCCGGCCGCTCGCGGTAGTTGCTCATGGGCATGTGGCATCGTGAGCATTCGCTTTGGATCGCGGCCGATGCCGGCGCGTGATCGATGATCTCGCGCCGGACGGTGGCTTGCCAGTATGGATCCCGTGCCGCATTCGCCATCATCGAACTGCGCCAGTCGAAACCGATCGACACGCCTTCGCCCGCGGAAGTGATCAGTCCGTTATGGCATCCCTGGCACACGGCTGAGGTGGTGAAAAGCTGCTGTACGGGCAGCCGTGTCGCGATGATTCCGGCCATTTGGGCCTGAAGGCCGGCGTGGCCGATCCATGCCACCCCGACGAATCCGAATACCAACAATATGAGCCGGCCTGGACGAACGCGCTTGGCGCGGCAGCGGGACGGGGAAGAAAATTGATTTTTATGACGATACATGGCAAAATCGGTGTTCGGAAAGTGTGTACCGGAGGCGGTTTGTCGCTTACCACCCTTCGAAAAAGCCGCCGTCGAACCAATCCCACAAGAGATATACCATCACCCGGCTTGATCGCAGATCGGCATCCGTAAGGGGTAGTTGCACGCCGATATTGGCCATGATGTGTTGGCGCTGGTTCAGGGTAACCTGCACCTGTGGAACAACGTCCCAGGATACGTCTCCCCCTTCGAGCTCGCTGCTTCCGAGGACCTCGATCATGGGAGACCAGGTGCGTCCCCAGGCACCACGCGCGAAGCTTTTACCCAGCGTCGCGCGCCAGAACGCTTCATTTTCGGCGCGTTCAGAATCAAAAGGCAGCTCTACGCCGGCTTGTGTATGAAAGAATGCATTCGCCGGGAGCAACTGCCCATAGGTCGCAAAAGGCTCGAATACGGAGAAGCCCTTTCCGAAGCCTTTCTGCTCGTCGCCGGTCGGCAAGATCAGTTCACCGGTAAGAGAGACGATACTGCCGGAATTTGCGCTGTGGAAAAGCACCCGCTTCAGTCCTAAAGATATGTCCGCGACGCCGGTGGACCACTCCGAGGATCCGGGCAACACCTGCTCCACGGCTCCGAACGGGAACGCTACTTCAATCTGGTTTCGGGCACCGAAGCGTTTCTCGTAGACGAATTTGTTGATGACGTTGCCCGCACCTTCGGTCGACACCGTTGTCCTGAGGTACGCTTCATCCTCCGGATAGGCCTTCTCCGTCACCAGTGGTTTCGGAATATTCAATTCCCCTCTGGGCCACCGGCCGTCCGTGCAAAAGGCCCCGACATAGGCCATGATTTTCTCCAGTTGATCGGGCGTCAGCGCGTCGCCGAATGCCGGCATGAGACGCGAAAAACCACGTACCGGACCGCCTTCTCCGGCGACGGTTACCCAATCGGCTGCCGGTTCACGGCCGGCAAATACACAGTCCGTGAAATCGGGTGGAAGGACCTCGAATCCGAGCTTGTCCCTCGATTCTCCGGTTCCATCGACACCGTGGCAACCTGCGCATGCGGCATCGTAGAGTTGTGGTCCGCTGTCAGCATCTTCCGGGATACTGATATACACATAGGGGTGATTGAGCGGAGGAGCCAATGCGACTCCGATCAGTCCTGCGAGGGATATTAACAAGCAGACGCACGTGAGCCGGTTGTGCCGTTTTTCGCACATCGCGATCATTCTCATTGGGTGCGAGAGAAGCGCGGGATGGTCACCGCCATTGATCCAAATTGCGAATACAAGACGGGATCTTCAGAGAATATTAGTGGAAACACAAGAGCTTGCCGGAAATACCGCGCAAATCGTTCAACGCTTGCCACGAAATACGCTTCCCCTTCGAGGCTATGGTTGATTCGGAGGGTTCTATCGGGCCATCACTTAAAACTTCGCCATCCAGGTGGTCAGGCCTAGCATGATCATTTCAATCGAAATCGTACCCACAAAAAAGGCAGTTATACGTCCTGCGATTTCGATGTACCTGCTGACCAGCGCTTCACGCATGGGTCGAACGAAGTCATGTACGGCCTTAAGGGCGATCATCATCGCTATGCAAAGCGCCAGCGCGAATAGTATCGCTGCACATGCGGGTATCGGATCAAGGCGTTCCCCAACAATAACGCTTGCGCTGATGGTACCGGGACCGATCAAGAGAGGCATGGCAATGGCTCCCGCGAGATATTCCGATTCTCCTCTGAGAATTTCAATCGCCCTTGGACCACGAAAAACAAACTGCAGACCGATGAGGAGGAATACCACGCCGCCGAAAATCTGAAACGAAGCGAATTCGGCCTGTAGCAGATTGGAAAAAATTGTATCTCCCAGCACGGCAAAACACCAGAACACCACGGTCGAAATAATGCCCGCTCGAAGCAACACATAGGTAAAGCGCCTTCGGTCCAGTTTTTCAAGTGCATCTATGAGATATACGATGACCAGAAAGGGGTTCAGCAGCACGAGTAGCAGTGCAGCCGCCTTCAGGAATTCGGTCATTCCTCCAAACCTCGGGTTGTGCCGTTTATTAGCCGCATGGAACGTCGGGTCGGTTCCGCCAACCGGAAAATCGATGTAAACGTAGCTGTGCTATCGACCCCGATCAATCGGATGAGACGCATTGTCCTTTGAATTATCCATGAGGTCTATGCCACACCGTCCAATCTAAACGCCGGTACCCTTACCTGGCCTCGAGTGAGCAAACGGACGCCCATGAACGACAAGTAACGGGACTGCATCAGTTCCTGAGTGGCCAGTAAACGCCGAAAAGGATGGCGCGGGCGGGGAGCGGATACAATGGAACCCGGACCACTCCGGGGACGACCAAATCGGAAAGCAGGTTTTCGGCGGTCAAAAAGACGGTTGCCGTGCGAATCCCGCCTTCAATTAACAGGTCAAGCGATGCGGCCGGCTCCAGTTGGAGCGGCGATGCCTCTTGCAAGACGAAATGACCTGTCGGGGCGTACATGGTGCGGCTCTCGAAAGCCGTCCATCCACGGAGCCGCATGGCCACTTCCAGGTCCAGATCGCCCTTGAAAAGAAGATACCGGAGGCCCAGCATCAACATGGCATCCGCTTCCGGAAGTGATGCCCCGGGATTCCCTCTCTGCCCGTCGGAGGAGAAATGCCGGTATGTACCCTCGCTGCGCAGGAAAAAGCCCCGGGTTTTCCGGTATCGCCAATCCACCGCAAAAGAAGCCGACAACCATTGTTGCGCCGTGCTGTCCTGATGCACCGCAACGCGTGGAACGGTCGACCGCTCGAGTACGCCCACCTTGGACCAGTAGTCGATCGGATTTGCGAGACGGGTTCCTCCGATGCGAAATGTGATCCCCAGTTGCCGCAGACCGGTCTCTGCCTGGGCGGACCATCCGTCTATGCGGACCGGCGACAGTCCGGGAGCGCCTGTGAACGCGTTGCCGAATCCACTTCTGTCCAGGAGAGACGGATGGTGGTGTGTGCTGTATGCCCGTAAAAAGAAGTGCCCGGATGCGAACGTTTTCGAGAAAGCGGCACTGGCTCCTTGTGTACGTTTACCGTCGACAATCCGGCCATGTACACCCAGCATAAGCGCGCCCCCGAGCAGATTGGCGCTGTCAGAAACAGACAGGTGCAAATACGGCTGTACGCCGCCGGCTGAGTCACGAAGCGCAATCGAATCGGCGAACCGGGTAGAGCCGCCGCGCGCCTCGACGGCAACCGCATGTCGGCCGCGGTCAATCAGCGGCTGTCTGACAACCAGTCCCGTTCGAACGCCGGATAGTGAGAGGGTGTCGTCCGGAGTATGGTAACGGTCCCGCTGCGACGTGAGGGATGCCGTAACGGTCAACGGAGGCAGGCCGGGCAGCCACCGAAAACGCAGCCGGGCCGAAAGGTCGTCGCGGTCCCGGCTCTGCTTGGCATTTTCCTGCCGGACCGTGGGACTGAACGTTTCATGGATTGAATCGAAACCGGACCCGGAGCGCGGCAGCACGCCCGCCTGTGCGCCCCGATTCTTGCGTGAAATCAGATAAGAGAGTTCTGCAATCCATCCGGGTTGTTCATAGATGATCCGGGCATAGACCTGTCGAAGGCGTGCATTGCTGCCGGGATAGGCGCCCGACGAGCCGCGGCCGCCGTATCGAAAAAGGACCCCAAGACGGCCCTGCCGGCCGAACAGCTTTTGTGACCGGTCCTGGCTGTGTAATACCGATATATACTGACGCTTTTGCGTGCCTTGGTTGAAACGGATTTCCGTACGTGGTGGTCGGCCGTAGAACCTTCCTACCCG
>CAZIIP010000165.1:0-7623 GCA_964539455.1 uncultured Rhodothermales bacterium | reverse complement strand
ATCCTCGTCGTTCTGGCCATTCGCTCCGTAACGCTCCCGGGTGGCGGCGAAGGCCTGCGATATCTTTTCATGCCCGACTTTTCGAAGATCACCGGCCGTGTCATTATGGGCGCGCTCGGACAGGCTTTGTTCAGCTTGAGTCTGGGTATGGGAGCAATGATTACCTACGGATCATATTTCCGGAAAGAAGACAACCTGCATTCGGCGGGCATTTCGGTAGCCATATTCGACACGCTTATCGCCATTTTGGCCGGCATCATCATCTTCCCTGCCCTTTTTTCGGCGGGCGTCCAGCCTGATGCCGGTCCGGGTCTGGTCTTCGTCGTCCTGCCCACCATTTTCGGATCACTGCCGGCAGGTAGTATCTTTTCCATTGCATTCTACCTGCTGCTTTCGATCGCGGCGCTGACATCTACCATCAGCCTGCTCGAGGTGGCCGTTTCATACTTTGTCGATGAATTGAATCTGTCGCGGGAGCTATCCGCCTGGATCATCGGCGCGATCTGTTTTGTTATCGCCATACCGTCGGCGCTCTCGCAGGGTGGCAGTGAATTCTTCACCTCCTTTCTCGGTGAGGGGCTGGACTTTTTGAGTGTACAGAACATCATCTGGGGAAACTACTCGCTGAGTCTGGGCGCTCTCCTGATTTGTCTGTTTGCCGGCTGGGCCTGGGGATATCACAAAATGCAGGAGTCTCTTGAAGAAGGAGGATTCAAATTGCCGGGAGCTGCAGCAATCGGCTTCATGGTGCGCTACGTGTGTCCGATTGCGGTCGGCGCTATTTTTGCGTACATCGTTTTCACGGGCGAATACTTCTAATCATCGTCATCTTCTCGTCAATTGCGTAAATTCGGAGCACATCGCCGTCTCGGACGTTCCTGCGCGTATGCAGTCGGTCTTCTGGCGGCCTGCTACCCGGTTTGCTCCTTCGCACAGACGCCTCATCCAGGCTCCGAATTCGCCTGGATGGCGGCAACGGTGGAATCGCCTGTACGTTCGCTGGTTGCCGGCACGGATCCCGTGCTACCGTTTGCCGTACCTCAACCGACCGATCGCCGGATGGTCGTGCGTCAGTCTGTGCCCTCCTGCGAACGCAAGGGATGGGACGACAAGCGGCGTCACTTTATTCTCAGCATGGCAATCACGACCGGAAGCTATCTGATGATCAGGAAAGGTTTTGGCGCGCGCCGCTCGACATCATTGATTCTCTCGGTTTCAACTGCGGTCGCCCTGGGATACGGTAAAGAGCTCTGGGATTCCGAAAAAGGCTCTCCTCCCTGTTTCAGTAAACGTGATCTGCTTGCAAATGCCGCCGGGATCCTGACGGCCACCGGCATCATATTAGTAATCGATTGACCTACACCGAGCCTTCGAGGTTTTAAGGTATATGGACAAGCCAAAAGAGTTTTGCGGGGTTTTCGGCGCCTTCAACGCACCCAATGCAGCAAAACTTGCCTACTTCGGACTCCATGCACTGCAGCACCGGGGACAGGAATCGTGCGGGATCGCCACCTCCACCTATGACGAAGCACGGAAGCGCTGGGTGATGCCGTCCCACAAGGGTTTCGGCCTGGTACTTGATGTCTTTGAAAAAAAAGGGCTTTTTGACGAAAAACTCCTGGGCTCCGCCGCGATCGGACACAACCGGTATTCGACGAGCGGCGCCGCGCGAAACAACGCCAACATCCAGCCTTTCGTCGTTCACTATCGCGATGGCAACCTCGGACTGGCGCACAACGGAAACCTCACCAACACCGCCGAACTTCGAAACAGCTTCGAGCAACAGGGAACCATCTTCCAGACCACGTCGGACAGTGAGCTGATCCTCCATCTCATCGCCCAGAGCTTGCGCAAGAAGCAAATTGACCGGGTGATCGATGCACTTCACCTCATCGAGGGTGCGTTTTCGCTTGTCATCCTCACGGACGAAACGCTGATCGCCGTTCGTGATCCCGGTGGATTTCGGCCGCTGTGTCTCGGCCGCATCGAGAATCCCGAGCGGCCCGACGATCCGGGCTATGTCGTTGCCAGTGAGACCTGTGCGTTTGACCTGATCAACGCCGAGTATATCAGGGACATCGAGCCGGGTGAGGTGCTGGTAATCGACCGCGAAGGATGCGCATCGGGTACCTTTTCGAGTTATCACCTCTCGCAGCCCAACGGCACGAGTCAGTGCGTGTTCGAGTACGTCTATTTCGCCCGGCCCGATTCGAAGGTATTCGGCGAAATGACCGACAAGGTCCGCAGGAAGATCGGCAAGCAGCTTGCGCACGAACATCCCGTGCCGCGCGTCGACGAAAAGGATCCGCGTCCGGTGGTGATATCGGTACCCGACTCCTCCAACACGGCGACGCTGGGATATGTGACGGAGTGCGTCAAGCTCGGCTACCGGTGCCGGTACGAACTCGGGCTCATCCGGAATCACTATGTAGGCCGGACCTTCATCGCCCCCGGACAGAACCAACGAGAGCTTCGCGTGCGGTGCAAGTTCAACACGGTCGAAGGCGTATTGAAAGACCGCGTCGTCATTGTAGTCGACGATTCGATCGTGCGGGGAACGACCAGCCGGCTGCTCGTCAAGATGATCCGGGAGGCGGGTGCGCGTGAGGTGCATTTTCGCGTGACTTCGCCGCCGGTTATCAGTCCCTGCTTTTACGGCATGGACTTCCCCTCAACCGACGAATTGTTCGCACCGAGATTCGACTCGGACATCGACGCCATGGGCAAATGGCTCGGGGTCGAAAGCCTCGCCTACTTGTCGCCCGATGGATTGATGACGGCCGTCCGTACGGCAAACGAGAGCCGGACCGGCTATTGCAACGCATGCTTCACGGCCAACTATCCCGTGCCGGTAGATATGAATGCGCAAAAGGAAGCGTACGACGTTTGAGCGGCCGAAGCGGGCAGAATTAGCACAATCGTTACATCATCGTCACATCCCGACCGGGATTCCGTTTTGGAAGCGGCCGATCTCATGCTATATTCCAATCATTCCACACCGAGTGGAATGAATCCACCACAAGGTTCCTCCTACCACCACAAGGATGAATCAAATCAGCTACGCTATCCGCGTGCTCAGTATTTGCGCCGGTGCAACCGGGCTCATATTGCTGCTGGTGCTCCAGCTAATGTAAGCGGCAAAACGGCACGTCCGAAACAGTGACCATGTCCCGGTCTCCCGACCGGCGCGCACCGGTTGCGTATGGGGGTCATGTCTGCCTATGTTGGCGCGCGATTTACACGTTCCCCAGCATTCCGGCCGCACATGACACTCACCTTTCTCGATTGGTCGCTCGTCGGCCTGTATTTTCTGTTTTCTTTTGGTATTGCGATCTACTACGCTCGGCGGGCGGGACGCGACACGTCGGAGTTTTTCCTGTCGGGCAGGTCGATGCCTTGGTGGCTGGCAGGCACCTCAATGGTGGCCACTACGTTTGCTGTCGATACGCCGCTTGCAGTTACCGAACTCGTGGCCCAGAGCGGTATAGCAGGCAACTGGCTGTGGTGGAATTTTGCCTTCGGCGCGATGCTGACCGTGTTCTTCTTTGCGCGCCTCTGGCGCCGGAGCGGCGTGCTCACCGATGTCGAGTTTATCGAATTGCGCTACAGCGGCCGGCCTGCGGCTTGGCTTCGCGGGATCAAGGCGGTGTATTTCGGGCTTTTCATGAACTGCATCATCATGGGTTGGGTGGCACTCGCCATGGAGACGGTCTTGCGTGTGCTTTTTCCGTCGTTCCTGTTTTTCGGAGCCCGCTCGTTTGAATTCCTGGGCATGACCTTTTCGTCTCACCTCGCCCTCGTCGGGGTGCTGATCCTGCTGGTCGCCGTCTATTCCCTGCTTTCCGGTCTCTGGGGCGTCGTGGTAACCGACGCTTTCCAGTTCGTGATTGCCATGACCGGTTCGATTGTGCTGGCGGTGTATGTATTGGACGTTCCGGCCATCGACGGCATCGGCGGCCTGCTCGATCGCCTTCCGGAGAGCACGTTCGATTTCTTCCCGACGGTTGGAAGTGCGGCAAAGGGTTTGGGCGTGCTTGCGTTGAGCGTACCGGCATTCATCGCCTACATCGGCGTGCAATGGTGGTCGAGCTGGTATCCCGGTTCCGAGCCGGGCGGCGGGGGTTACGTGGCACAGCGAATGATGAGTGCAAAGGATGAAAAGCATTCGCTGCTGGCAACGCTCTGGTACACCATCGCCCATTACTGCGTGCGTCCGTGGCCCTGGATCATCGTAGCGCTCTGTGCCCTCGTGCTGCATCCGAATCTCGAGGATCCGCGAGACGGATTTGTGCTCGTCATGCGCGACGTACTGCCCAGCGGCGTGCTGGGCCTGATGGTCGCAGCCTTTTTTGCCGCGTTCATGAGTACGATATCGACCCAGCTCAACTGGGGCACCTCCTATCTGATAAACGACTTCTGGCGCCGGTTCATCCGGAGCGACGAAGGGGAAAAGCACTATGTACGGGTGTCCAGAATCGTGACGTTTGTGCTCGCTGTGCTGACCGTCTTCGTGACGACGGGACTCGGCTCGATCAGCGAGGCCTGGGGTCTGGTGCTCACGGCATCGGCCGGTCTGGGGCTCGTTCTCATTCTCCGCTGGTACTGGTGGCGGATCAGCGCGTGGAGTGAGCTTGCCGCCACGATTACGCCGATCGTCCTGGTGATACTGGCACTCGTGGGTGTCCCGGTGCCGGGTTTGCAGGCGATATTTCCGACGAATCTGTTTTCGGTGGTGTTGATAACAACCGCCGTTTGGCTGATAGTCACCTACGCGACACGGCCCACCGATTCCCGGCATCTCGACCGGTTTTACCGACGGATCGGACCGGGCGGTAGCGGATGGAAGCCTGTTGCGATGCGAAATCCCGACATCGTTCCCGATGAGGGGATATCGAAGTTGCTCCTGGACTGGTTAGCCGGGGTGCTGGTGGTCTACCTGACTCTATTCGGTATCGGCAACCTGCTGTTTGGTCGGACGTTCACGGGCGTGTTGTGGATCTCCGGTGCCGCGCTCGCCGGCGGTTTTCTCTATTGGGACCTCAACCGTCGCGGGTTTGAAAACCTGTTCGGAGACGGCGACCGGATCGGCGATCCCTCCTCCCACCAATCAAAGCAATAGACGCCTGATGAAAATACTTGTAACGGGATCGAGCGGTCTCATTGGTTCGGAAGCGGTCCGGTACTTCGCACAAACCGGCGCGGAAGTCGTCGGTATCGACAACAACATGCGGCGGGAGTTTTTCGGCGAGCAGGGAGACACAGGTTTCGTGACGGCGGATCTCAAGGCATCGATTGACGATTTCAGGCATATCGACATCGACATCAGGGACCGGTCGGCGATCGATGCCCTGTTCGAGCATGAGCGGTTCGAGGCCGTGATTCATTGCGCCGCGCAGCCCTCACACGACCGCGCAAAAGATTTTCCGCGGATCGATTTCGACGTCAATGCCGGCGGAACGATGAATCTGCTGGAAGCGAACCGGCTGTATTCACCCGAAACCCCGTTTGTGCACATGAGCACCAACAAGGTATATGGCGATGCGCCCAACGAGCTTGCGCTGGTCGAGACGGAAACCCGCTGGGACTATGCCGATCCGGAATTCGAGAACGGTATTCCCGAAACCTTTCGGATCGACCGGTCGAAGCACTCCCTGTTCGGCGCCTCGAAAGTCGCTGCCGACGTGATGGTGCAGGAATACGGGCGCTATTTCGGGATGCCGACGTGTTGCTTGCGCGGCGGCTGCCTGACCGGTCCCAACCATGCGGGTGTGGAACTCCACGGATTCCTCTCCTACTTGCTGAAATGTAACTTCGAGGGTCGCCACTACACCGTGTTCGGATACAAGGCAAAGCAGGTACGGGATAACATACATTCTTTGGATGTGGTGCGCTTTATGGATATGTTCATCCGCAGTCCAAGAGTGGCAGAGGTGTATAATATCGGTGGCGGAAAGCAAAATGCGATCTCCATGCTGGAAGCCTTCCGGCTGGCCGAATCGATGAGCGGCAGAGAAATGAACTGGAGTTACTCGGACAAAAACCGGGAAGGCGACCACATCTGCTACTACTCGGACCTGACAAAGATGAAGAACCATTATCCCGACTGGGATATCACCAAGGACCTCGAGACCACGTTTTCCGAGATCCTCGACGATTGGGAAAGACGAACGCATGCCGTCTCCAGCGCCTGAAAAGCTGCGACTGCTGGTAGTCCTCAACGTATTTCCACCTGATGTTCTTGGCGGGGCGGCGCTGTTCAGCGACCTGCTTTACAGCCTCGCCGACCGGGGCATGGACGTAACGGTGCGTTGCGCCTATCCGTACTACCCGGAGTGGGAGGACAAGAGCGGGCAAAATGGGTGGCATATCAGCCGGTATGACGATCGGGGGGTGCACGTCGAGCGCTACGGGCTGTTTATCCCCGGCAATCCCCATTCGCTCCTGCAGCGTTTCCTGTACGAGGGCAGTTTCCTCGTGTCCGTCTTGCGCTCGGTGGGAAGCAGAAAGCGATTCGATGCGGTTATGGTCTATTGTCCACTCGTCGGAGCGGTGGCATACGCCGCGATTCACCGCTGGATATTCCGGACGCCGCTCTGGCTGAACGTGCAGGATCTGTCCGCACATGCCGCCGCCGCCAGCGGAATCTCGCGGTTTCGTTTCGTGAACAGGATGCTGGAAGGCGCCCAGAACTTCTTTTTCAATGCGGGTGACGTCTGGAGCTCCATCTCCCCGGTCATGATTCGCATGCTTCGCCGGATTCGACGGCGCAACCAGCCGATTCTGTTTATGCCGAACTGGCTCCACAAGTCGCTCGCAGACGAGATCGACCGCCTGCCTTCCAAGATCGGCCGTACCCCGGACAAGCCGGTCAAGCTGATGTATGCAGGCAACATCGGGGACAAGCAGGACTTGCTGCCGTTCTGCAAATTCCTGCATCAATCCGATGCCGCATTCGAGTTTCGCATTCATGGAAACGGCAGTATGGCCTCCGAGGTGCAGGAATGGGTCAGGTCGAGTGGAGACGAGCGGTTTTGGCTCGGCCCCTTCCTTTCGGACGCGGATTACGTACGTGCAATTCATGCCTCCGATTTGTTCGTCATCACGGAGGTTGCAAACAGTGTCGGGGCTTTTATCCCCAGCAAGATCATACCCGGAATGGGCACCTCGACGCCGATTCTCGCGGTTTGTGATCACGACAGTCCGCTGGGTGAGGAAGTACTCAACGCCGGACCCGGTTATCACTTTTCTTGGGACGACGTCGACCAGGTGCCCGATTTTTTGGATGCCCTCCCCGACCGTCCCGGTGATTTTGCCGATCGCCAGGCAAACGCCGCCCGAAGGGCCAAAACCTTCGACCGGAATGAAGTGATCGGCAGGTTTGAAAAACTCATACGAAAACTTGCCACAGGTGAACCGATTGAAGACGAGAGTGCTACCTAACGTACACAAACGCGCGTACGTGACAGATGAATGAGCTGATCCTTATTGGTGACCGGGTGTTGATCGAACCCGGACCGCAGGACGGACAAACGAGCTCCGGGCTATATCTGCCGGCCAGTGTCAAGGAGAAGGAGCGCATCCAGGGCGGCCGGGTCGTGAATGTGGGTCCGGGCTACGTGATGC
>CAZIIP010000164.1:0-7638 GCA_964539455.1 uncultured Rhodothermales bacterium | reverse complement strand
GTTCCACAAGCCTTCCATGCGGCCGGTATCTACTTCGTGACAGGCATTGTTTCCGGAAGATACACCGAATCTGACTGGACGGACGAAGGCTCCGGGCGTGTATCGAGTTTGGCCACGACCGTCCGGGATAGCTCCCGCCAGTACCGGCTTTTCCAGAGCATTAGATGAATCTCCGCAACATCTTTCATGATACGATTGCGGACAGTCGGTTCACGTTCAGCTTGCTCCGCCATTCCGGAGGCGATCTCCTCGAGGAGGGACTTGTTTTCACTTGAAAAGCCGAATTTGCCTATATCCTCCACCAGATTGCGGTATCGAATATCCCATTCCGATGGTTGGAAGTCATCTTTTCGCCTGTAAAGAGTGTCATCGAAACGTACAATCGATCCTTGCCGTATGGCATCTGCGACAACGCCCCGAACGACCTCGCCGGTTCCAGTGGGTAGAAAAATCCGGAGCGGCTTCTTTGTGTTTATAGTGCGAAGCAGCACATCGTTTTCTGCCGATAAAACCGAATCCGATCGTGCACCGGGGATATGCGGATTCAGTGCGAGAAACCTTTGCCAGGTGCTTCCTCGTCCGGACAAAGGTCCCCAGTCGAGACGGTCCTCAACGCAATCGAGCTCTTCGAGAAGATCGGACAGCGCAAGCGTAGGTCCCGCCTGAAGCGAGACCTGCTCTGCGTGCAGTCTATTGCGAAAGTCGATCGGTGCATGCTCCAGTGCGCGCAAAGAGCCCATCAGTGCAGGCACGTAAGCCCGCGAGTGGGTGCGGAACGTCGACCTTCTCCGGACAGTCTCGAAGCCGTCGGCCAGTGCCCATACATACGCGCCAAGCACGTCGGGTTCAGCCGGCAGTGCAGATGTGCGATTCAAATACAGCCGTAAGAGGCGATAGATATTGTTGTGGCCGGTATGGTAGGCGGACAATCCCGCCAATTCATGCCCGACCGCGTTGCTGAATGCCCGCATGAGCGTAAATGCGGGCGCCATTGCGAGCAGCGGATGCCGCTCGTCCCGGATGGTCACGGTCGCTCCCGTCCGCGTTTTGAGCCGGTGCCGGTGCAGGCCGAGCCTCTGCAGCATGTCAGGCATCATTTGATAGCGGCTTCTGGCCCCGGCGCGCGATACAAGTTCGTCCTGATTGAATGTCTCAACCGTGCCCACTTCGCACGCCAGAAGGCTCAGCCCGAGAAGATCGGCCAGTTGAATTTCATACCCTACGAGATGTGCCTCCCGCGTGCGCGCTTCTTCTACCTGGTTCCTGCGTCCCCACCTGACGGCAAGGGCATCTTTTGGAAGGCCGAGGTCGAGGTATTTGTCGACCAGATCCTCCGTCCGTCTTCTGCGCTTCTTGTCGATTCCCAGCCAGTCGGCCTCTCCCGATGCGTGGTAGGCCGCGCGCTCCTCTTCAAGTTCGGCCACTTCAAGAGTTGCACCCGTGCGTACGTCCAGCACCCTTAGCGTAAAATTATCGTCTACTCCCTGGCGCAGTTCGTAGAGGTCAAAAAGTGCATACAGGTCGGAATAACGCGTATCGGAAATCAACACCTCGCCGGAGACCGTCCGAAGCGGGACAACCGGCGTCATTTTATAGCTTGGGTGGAGCGGAAGCTGAAAAAGCGTCAAGGCGGAATCTGACACCGCCCGATAGACGTCTTGAACCGGTGTATCCTGCCCTGGAGGTGACAGGAGTGTCTGCTCGAGAGGAGCATCGTCGTGAGCCAGTTTGCCGGTAAAGAGGAAAATGGCGCATACGGCCGGTATGAGCCGGTAGTGCGCAGGGGACGTGCCCGTGCGCCCCGATGCCCCATGGCCTTGTGCTGATCGCCTGTGGTCGGACATACCCCGGACTTGGACCCGGTGAAAAAGGACGTTATGTTGGGTGGCAAACCAGTGCCTCATGCAGTGACGAGCAACGAAGAGCCGGGTTAAGCCATTCCGATATTCTTTCGCCCGGCGGCCGTCGCATGCAAATATACAAAAGATAACGGCCTCGTACGTCCGGCGAAAGGTGGATGCCGGTGCCTTTCAATCGAGAAAGTGAGACAGGCTGAGTCGGGTGGCAGACGGTGTCGCTGAGACGGGGAGAGAAAGCAGGCACATGTCCTCCAGTTTTAGAACGGCGGTAACCTTCAGCGACGCTTTCCGTTCGTCGATCCAGGTGTGCAGGACATTCTTTATTGTCCGGTTTTGGTAAAGCCGGCTAGTGGTGGAGGACCCGTGCACAATGCGTACCGACGTTCTACCCAGTTTGGAAGACTCGCGGACAACGGCATCCGCCAAACGAACCGCCTCCGCGACGGATATTCCATGCAAATCCAGCGTCACGACCTGGCCGTCATCCCTTAGCGAAGGTTGGCTCATGAGACCGCTCCTTCGAGCACCACGTTGTCGTGTCCGAAAAGCCGCAAAATACCGCGCATCAGTTCGGGCGAAGGATCGACTACAAACGAACGGGATCGGATTCTCAATGGTCGGGAGATTCCTTCCGCCTGCACATCAAAATACAACTTGCAGTTACCGCGGTTATCGTTGCAGAGTTTTTCCAATGCCTGCATGGCGTCAGGTCGGACAATGCGCGAATCGATACGAACGACAATGGACTCAATGAAACGGTCTCGCACCTGTTGCATGGGAATAATGTCGTTGGCCTTGATCTTGAATACGCCGCTTTCCAAAGTGGCTTCACCCGTAATCATCACCACGGCGTCTACGGTGATGTGCTGGTCGTATGTGTCGAGATGCGGGCTGAAGCAAATCGCCTCGCCCTGTCCGGAGAAGTCCTCGATGGTCAGAAACGCCATGGGACGACCGTTGCGCGTCGTGCGCCGGTTGACTTCGGTAATGATCGCACACACGCGCTGGGTTCGGGTGGTGTCACACGCATCCGGGTGCGCGAGGTCGACGGTCGAGAAGGCGCGTACCTCGGGGGTGTAGTTTTCCAGCGGATGGCCGGAAAGGTAGAATCCGACCAGTTCCCGTTCCGTTTTTAACAGCTTCGACGTTGGCCATGGATCAACCAGCGGCAATGCAAGGCCGGGAGAGGTAGCCGACTCCTCATTTGCATTAAACAGGGAATGTTGGCCGGCAAGCTTCTCCGCCTGAATCCTGGATGCATACTGAACAAAATCGCCAATGGCTTCCACGAATTGCGCGCGGTGTCCCTCAAATCCGTCGAATGCTCCGGCGCCCGCCAGACATTCGAGTACTTTGCGGTTGACCGACTTCAAGTCCAGGTGCCGGCAAAGCTGTTCCAGGTTCTCGAATGGACCGTGTTCTTTTCGTGTTTTGATGATGCTCTCCACCGCCTTCTCGCCAACACCGCGGATACCGGCGAGACCGAACCGGATACGGTCGTTTTCAACCGTAAAATGGGCAAAGCTTTTGTTGATGGAGGGAGGCAGTATCTCAAGACCTATCCGTCGGACCTCGGAAAGGGCGACCGCCAGTTTTTTAGAGTCGTTCATTTCACTGCGGAGCACCGCAGCCATGAACTCGGCGGGGTAGTGCGCCTTCAGGTATCCGGTTTGATACGCAACGAGGGAATAGGCGGCAGAGTGGCTTTTGTTGAAACCGTAACCCGCGAACTCTGCAATCGTGTCAAATATCTCGTTGGCCTGATCCTTCTCGACCCCCCGCGACTTTGCTCCGTCAATAAAAACCTTCCGTTGCTCCTCCATAACCTTCTTGTCCTTCTTTCCCATGGCCCTGCGCAACAGATCGGCCTGTCCGAGCGAATAGCCCCCCATGATCTGCGCCATCTGCATCACCTGTTCCTGATAGATGGGAATGCCGTAGGTCGGATCGAGGACTTCCTTTAGCATTTCATGGGGATAGGTTACCTCCTGCTTGCCGTGCTTGCGTGCGATATACTGCGGGATCATCCTCATGGGCCCTGGACGGTAGAGGGCATTCATCGCAATGAGATCGTTGATGGAGGTAGGTTTCAACTCCCGCAGATACTCACGCATCTTCTCACTCTCAAACTGGAAGATGGCGACCGTCTCTCCGCGCTGAAACAACTCGAATGTCGTTGCATCATCGAGGGGGAGTGCTTCCGGATCGATTGTGTTGCCTCTGGTTTCGGCGATAAGTTCAACCGCATCATTGATGATGGTAAGGGTGCGCAGACCGAGAAAATCCATCTTCAGCAGGCCGAACTTCTCGATCAGTTTCCCTTCATATTGCGTCACAATGACGTTTTCTTCTTCCGTCTTGCCGCGTTGTATCGCTACCGGAACGTAGTCGCTGACATCGCCCGGTGCGATAATGACGCCGGCCGCATGGACGCCCGTATGCCTTGCCGCTCCCTCCAGAACCTGGGCATATTTGATCAACTGCTGGATACGTCCGTCCGGGTCGCCGGCCAGTGCCTTGAATTCCGGGACGCGTTCGAGTGCTGCGGAGATCGTGCGTTCATCCGGCTTCGGGCTCTCTGGAACCAGGTTTGCGATTCTGTCGGCCTCCTTGATCGGCAAGCCGAGTACGCGTGCAACATCACGAATGGCGGAGCGGGCGCCGAGTGTCCCGAATGTGACGATTTGGCATACCGCCTCTCTTCCGTACTTCTCCACAACGTAGTCAATGACATCACCGCGGCCGCGGTCATCAAAATCGATGTCGATGTCGGGCATGCTTTCGCGTTCCGGATTCAGAAAGCGCTCGAACAGCAACCGGTACCGGAGAGGCTCGACGTTCGTAATGCCCAGCGCATATGCAACCGCGCTTCCCGCCGCTGAGCCCCTGCCCGGTCCCACGCTGACACCCAGTTTTCTTGCTTCCGTGGTGAAATCTTGTACCACAAGGAAGTAGCCTGCGAACTGCTTTTCCCGGATTACGTCCAACTCGAACCGCAAGCGCTCCTCGATCTCCAGCGTCAATTCGGGATAGCGCTCCTGTGCACGCTCGAATACCAGGCTCTCCAGATAGGCGTCCATATCGTTTCCGTACTCGGACGGTATCGGAAACTGTGGCATCAAGAGCTGGGTTTTACCGAGCTTGAAATTGCACTTGTCTGCGATCTCCAGCGTATTGTCAAGGGCTTCGTCTACGATCCGCTGCTCCAGTCCCGTAAAGGCGGACCGCATTTCCTCCGTGCTCTTCAGGTAAAATTGATCACCGTCGAACCGCATCCTCGTGGGATCGGTGAGATCCTTGCGCGTCTGGATACAAAGCAATACGTCATGTGCTTCCGCGTCCGATCGTTCTACATAGTGCACATCGTTGGTGGCCATAACGCGCACACCGTATTCATCCGCCCAGCGAAGCAGAACGGCGTTTACCCTGTGTTGTGCCTCAATGCCGTGATCCTGCAACTCGATATAGTAGTTGTCTCCAAAAACATCGAGATACCACTCGAAAAGCTTTCGGGCTTCAGCCTCTCCCTTTCGAAGAATGGTTTGGGGGACTTCTCCCTGCAGACAGCAGGTCGTGGCTATGAGATCCCCGCTGTAGCGCGCGAGGGTCGTGTGATCGATGCGGGGTTTGTAATAGTAACCCTCGGTAAAAGAGAGTGAACTGAGCTTGATCAGGTTTTGATAGCCCTTCTCGCTAGTCGCAAATAGGATCTGGTGATAGCGCGTCCGGTCTTTGCGCTCGGCCATGTTTGCGGAAGTGAGGTAAAACTCGCAGCCGATAATCGGCTTGATGCCCCGCTTGTTCGCCGCCGTACAAAATTCAGGCACACCATACAGATTCCCATGGTCAGAGATGGCAATTGCCTTCGCATCCTGAGCGGCAGCCTTGTCCAGCAGTCGTTCGATTCTCGCAGCTCCGTCAAGCAGAGAGTACTGGGTATGGCAGTGAAGGTGACAGAAGTCCGGCATGAGGGTAGTAGGCTGGTCCACACGGTGTGACTCGGAAACTTTCAAGTAACGGCCCTGTTTCGGCGACGGGCAAGTTGTGTGGAAAAGAAACGCCATCCCGTCGACGGGCAAGTTGTGTGGAAAAGAAACGCCATCCCGTCGTCTGGAGTGAACAGCGCCCGTTCCGGTAATAGTTATCCCCGCTAATATGCAGCCAGTTTGCGTCGTCCACCTCTCCTCCGCGCATCTATCAGACCGCCTTTTTCCCGGTCAGTTGGCGGCAGTTTTGCGCATGGCCGTCGACCCGTGTGCAATTGTCCTGACGCATGGATCTGACCGGGCTCCGGCCGAGTCGATGCGGCACGACGCTCACAATTCGCCACCGGACGAATTTGTAGATGTGCGGGCGACAGTGGAGGCTAACCGAAGACTGGCCGCTGCGCTAACCGAGGAGGGCATTCCGTGCGTATCCCATCATGGGAACCAAATGGGCCTTTTTTCACAGGACAAGGCGGGAAATCCGGTTTGTCGCATTCCTGCCACACTTGAGCGGACGTTTATTCCGGGCGTTGCTGCAATCGTTTCCTTGCTCGCCGTCGGTGACAATGAAGGGGCGTTGTTGATAGATCCCGCGGCGGGACTGAAGTCATTCGTCAGTGAACTGGGCAAGCGATACAGCATTACCCTCACGATACTTACTACCACAGAAAGCACTGTAAATGATGTGCATATAATTCCTTTGTCCGACCAAGTTGAAACCGGAATTCAGAGGGACCTTCGGCCGGTATCCGTTCGCGTCGCCAAGCTTGCAGCGTTGCCCGGGATATTGGCCGGGATGTCGGAAACACAACGTGACGATTAGAGGCAGTCGTTGTGTTTCGGCAATTTGTGCTAATGAATTACCTAGAAATTGGTATTTTACGTCCATTGGCTGGTTTGATATCCCATCATACTGGACTGAACCAACACCCTCAACATTAACACATCAACAACTACCGAGATGTCAACAAAGAGATTTGAAGAAATCAGAGACCACGTACTTGGACTCGAATCCGACTTCGAAAAGTTTTACGGCAACGGCAACAAGGCGGCCGGTACCCGGATCCGCAAGGGCATGCAGGAGATGAAGAAATTGGCGCAGGAGATCCGAGTCGAAGTACAGGGGATGAAGAACGCTTGATTGCGCCGTGTTCGTCTAGAAGCCTGAAAAACAATTGAAGAGGCTACGCGGTTCAAGTGTGGCCTTTTCCGCTTTGTTCAACTGTTGCCGGTGTGTTCGAATAGCACCTCTATTTGCATTCGTCGCATACGGAAAAAGCAGGTTAAGCGGGATGTCTCCCACCGGTCGGTTTTCGCCCGCCGCCACGGGTGCATTTCGGTCCGGGCAGCAGAGATCGGGTTCGGAGCCGGGCTTCACGCCAAGAAGGGTGGAAATAGGGGGCAAATCCTGTCTTACTTTCGGAGAGGCAATAAAAAGCGCTATTTTGACCGTTGGCATGGCGTTTCTTTATGAGCGGTGTCCACTCAACACAACAGTCTCACAAAACAACTACCGGGAAAATGGAAAGATTCAGCAAACTTCAAAGCCTTGTAGAGGGACTTGAAGAGGACTTCGTCAAGTTTTTTGAGAAGGGAAACAAGGCGGCCGGAACGCGGATTCGCAAAGGAATGCAGGAACTGAAAGTGTTGGCGCAAGAGATACGCAAAGAGGTTCAGGACATGAAAAATACGTCCTAGAATACCTTGGGCAATCCGCAACTATTTGCGGTCGAAGGGCTGTGCTTTACAGGCACGGCCCTTCGTTCTTTTACCTTGATCTTCAGGAAACGCTC
>CAZIIP010000163.1:1887-7702 GCA_964539455.1 uncultured Rhodothermales bacterium | reverse complement strand
TCCCATGAGGCGCAACGGATCATGGGTCCTGATCGGGTGCACCTCCGATTCTTTATTCGTCGCGACATCCACCAGCACGTGATACAGCGGAAATACGCCCCCCGCCGACGACGGAAACTTGTTCGGCAGCGGTGAACCGGATTCGGTTTCCATGATCCCGCACCATCCGGTCGTTTCGAAAAACGTGGCGCTGTCGGCACCGCCACGGGCCAGGGCGGCCAGACTTGCGAGTGTCCAACATGCCGCCATTCTACGGCACTGTCGTGGCTCTACGGAAGCGGGCAATTCGCCCGAACGGGACCGGCGATCCGGTCCGGTGGCATCCGGGTTGAACCGCGGCTTGAGTGTAACGGGCGTCACGGCTACCGCGGCCCGTGGCGCCTTGAAGCGCGCGGTCCGCACGGTGTCTGCCTGCGCCTCCGTGTTTTCGAACATGGTGCGGTCATCGAAAGCATGCACCTGGGGATTGATTGAATAGCAGAGGCCGTCGAATTCGGACAAAGGCAACGATGCGCGATTCAACTGGGTGAAGTAGGCATTCGTACCTGCAAATATGGGTGCCGACGGATCGAGACCCGGGAGCACTTTGCGCGCCGCGTTCAGCAGGTCTTCGGTCGTGCAGAACGACTCCGCGTCGAGTACAAGCCATCGGGCAACGGGAATGAAACCGCCGGCCTCCGACATCATCGGACGCCAGACGTCATTCAATGCTTCCAGCTCGGTTGATGATTTTGCTGTAAGATGAAGGGCAACCTCGAGCCCCATATCCAGCTGAAATGCCTGATCCATCGCCTGCCTCAGAAACGTCTTCCAGCCGGATTCGCCGAAATGCACATCTACGCGAAGGAATCCCGCATGAACCGCCCGTAATCGTTCTATTTCCCGGTTTGAGAGTGCTTCACGGTGCGAGGCCATACCCAGACCGATCGAGGGCATACGCCAGGTCACGTTGGCTTCGACCCCTGTCGTGAGCCGTTCCGTTGCCGGCTGTGCCGGCATCATCTTTTCGGCGCCCTGGAGCCGGAGCGTGACTGCCTGCCGGATGCGGGTTCCCTTTTCCACCGTCACGGGAAACGGCTGCGCCAGCGGGGTGCAATACGTTTTGAAGGATGCATCCGTCCAGTTTCGCTGGTCTTCGGTTTCGAAGACATCCCCCTCAAATTCCACGGTGGCCGTGACGCCTTTCGAAACCTCATGTGAGATCGACCGGAGGTCGAGAAACGGTTGGTGGGGAGATATGATTTCGGGAAACCCGGAGCGCTCTGTCGATCCGTCCGTGTGCCCGAGCATGCACGGCATCCCGGCACAGGCCAATGAATGAAGCACACAGAATCCGATGCGGTTGCGCCGGAAAGTGGTTTTCGCCTCTCCGTCCATTTCGAATCGTACCGTCCCGTCCGCCGCCCCCGTAATCGTTCCCTTCCAGAAAAATGCGGCCTCGCCAAGCCTGGCATCCACGTCAAACGACAGCCTGAAACCGTCATCATGCTCCTCCCGCCGCAAGTTGCTCAAAACCGGAAGAGCCGTGTCCCAGTTGTGGTCGCGTACGGCGGAGTAAATACCGCGGAGAACCTCGATCTCGCCGAGACGGATAGTGCGTAAAAAAACGGTATCCGGCTCGAAGATCAATGATAGCGGTCCGGCAGACAGTAAAATCGGTTGGTCTTTTGTTTTTGTCATTATTCAACTCGTGGGAGGCATCACCTTATTGACGGGAGCAGGCCGGATCGCCCATCCGGTGTTCCTCTTGTGAACGACAGGCGCTCCCGTGCCGTTCGCTCTCGTGAATTCTTGCTTTCGCCACGCATTTTCTAGAGCCCTACCAGTATGCGCTTGCCGAATTCCAAATGCCGGTGAATCAACGCGGCGGCGATTTCAGCCTCATTTTCGATCACTGCATTCGCAATGGCCACATGTTCTTCAAATCCCGGACGCAGACGTCCGATGTCCTGATGCAGCACGCGAATGATGATACGATGCAACTTCAGGCGCTGGTGCTCCATGACGCGGACGATTTCCTGGTTGTCCAGGAACCCGCACAACAGCATATGAAATTCCGCATCCAGCTCGTAATAGTCCGGCACATTGCCCGCCTCGACCTCCCTCTCCTGGTCGGCCAGGTTTTTTCGAAGTTCTTCCTCCTGCCCTTCGGTCAATTTGCCGGATAGGCGTCGTACGACGAATGTCTCCAGAGCCATGCGGATGTCGAAATGATCCACGATTTCGCGAATCGACAACTCGCGCACGACGATTCCCTGTTGCGGCGAAACGGTGACGAACCCCTCGGCCTCGAGGCGACCAATTGCCGCCCGCACGGGTGTTTTGCTCATCCCAAGCCGATCAGCCAGTGTTCGTTCCGCGAGAAAAGTGCCGGGTTGAAGTTCGCCGTCGAGAATGCGACGCAGGATTTCCGTGTAGGCGCGATCCTTCAACAGCTTTCGACCGGCGTCAGGGCCGGTCTTCTCGATCGTTTCGGCATCACCGTTTGCCTGTTGCATCATGTCTCTCTTGGTCGGATGTGGCGTCTTTCTCTTCTTGCGATTTGTGTCGTTCTTCTCGATCGTTTCGGCATCGCCGTTTGCCTGTTGCGTCATGTCTCTCTTGGTCGGATGTGGCGTCTTTCTCTTCTTGCGATTTGTGTCGTTCTTACACTGTCAAGCCAAACCGCCAGAAGGATGATGAGTGCAATGAATAGCGGCTGCAGGTACAGGTCGATCTGGGTGAAGACAAGTCCCACGCCCACCATTTGAATCAGCACCGTCCCCAGCACCGTCCCTGGAAAAATGTTGCCTCTTCCACCGAACAGGCTCGCACCACCCAGAACCGCAGCGGCGATGGCATCAAATTCATCCCCCTCGCCGAATCCGGCATTCACCACACCCAACTGCGTTACGGATACGAAACCGGCCAGTGCGGCCAACGCCCCACAAACGACATAGACGGTGACCAGCACCCTGTCCGTATTTATTCCCGCCTTACGTGCCGCCTCCGCGTCATTTCCAACGGCGTAAATCTGACGCCCCATTTGCGTCCTGCGCAGAAACAGGTGTGCCAGTACCACTACAATGGCGAAAATGACCACGGGCATGGGCACAAGTCCCGCTAACCGCCCGGCGCCAAACCGGATAAGCGGATCTGGATAGGGTACGGCACGGGAGCCGGTCGCCAGCAAGCCCATCCCACGACCCGCGACCAATGTCGCAAGCGTTGCGATAAATGGAATAATCCGAAGCCGCGTAACGGCGAAGGCGTTTACCGCTCCGAACAGCACGCCGACGGCAATGCAGGCAAAGAAGGCCGCCCAGATCGGCAAGGCGTATTGAGACATTAAGACACCCGCGACCGCCGCCGACAGGTACATGTTGGCCCCGACGGAAAGATCGATCCCGGCCGTCAGCAGCACGCATGTGATGCCGACTGCAACGATTCCGATATAAGAGGCCTGTTTGACGATATTCTCAAGCGACTGATACTCGAAAAAGCGCGGGGAAAGCAGTCCGAATCCCAGGAACACCCCTATGAAAAGCAGCAGGGGCATGTGCTTCAGCGCCAGTGTCGTGATATGGTCGCGGGTCCACTTCACGACAACGCCTCCTCCCTGAAGGCCGCTCGAAGGATATCCTCCTCGTTGAATCGGGGGCGATCGAAGAATCCGCCGACCTCTCCTTGTGCAAGCACCAGGATGCGGTCGCACATCCCGATCAGTTCTTCGATCTCCGAGGAGATGAGCAGTATTCCCGCGCCGTTATCCGCTAGATCCGCTATAAGCGTGTATACTTCTTGTTTTGCGCCGATGTCGATGCCGCGCGTCGGCTCGTCGAGAATGAACACTTGCGGATCGGCCATCAGCCAGCGACCGATAACCGTCTTTTGCTGGTTGCCGCCGCTGAGATCCCGGACCGGCTGCTTCTCGATTGCATCGGCCTTTATCCGCAGTGAGCCTGCCACATGGCGGACGTCCCTTTCCAGTGCCGACCGGTTCACCCATTTCAGCAAGTTGCCGGCATAACGGCCCAGAGAAGCGATGCTGATGTTCTCGGATACCGAGGCGCCCATCATCAGTCCATCCCCGCGTCGGTCCTCCGTTACGAACGCCATCCCGAGCGCGATACGCCGTCGGGTGTTCGCATCCGTACAGGGCTTGCCGTCGATCGTAATCTCCCCCGATTCCAGCGGATCGATTCCGAAGAGGATGCGCGCCAACTCGGTTCTGCCTGAACCCATCAATCCGAACACGCCGAGAATCTCGCCCCGGAATATCTGAAAGCTCACGTCGTGCACAATACCGGGTTGCGAGAGGTGCTCCGCAGATAGCAGCACGTCAGCGCTCGTTGAACCGGTCCGCTCCGGGAAGAGCGCACCGAGGCTTCGACCCACCATCGCACCGATCATGCGGTCGATATCAAAGTCCCGGACATTTCCATAGTCTACGACGGCACCGTCGCGCAGTACCGCGACATAGTCGGAGAGCCTTAGAATGTCTCGCAATGTGTGGGAGATGTAAATGATCGCCTTTCCTTCGTCCCGCAGCCGCCTGATCAGCGCAAAGAGGTGTTCCTTCTCTTTTGCAGCGAGTGAGGTCGTCGGCTCGTCGAATATGAAGATGCGCGCATCGAGCCGGAGGGCCTTGGCGATTTCAACGAGCTGGCGTTCACCGGGTGATAAGCTGTCGACAGGCGTTCCGGGATCAAGTGCCAATCCGACCTCCGAAAGTAGCCGCAGGGATTTGTCGTCCGCTTCTCCGGATTTGATAAGAGGAACGCCGGACACCCGTGGAAACGCATCGATGAACAGGTTGTCCCGAATACTGAGATTGGTAAACAGGTTCAGTTCCTGATGGATGAACGCAATTCCTGCGGAGGATGCATCTGAAGGTGAATGCGGTGTGAATGCGTGGCCGTCCAGCGTCATTTCACCTTCATCCGGCAAAACCACTCCTCCCAACACATTCATCAACGTCGATTTTCCGGCACCGTTTTCACCGATGAGGCCCAGCACCGCTCCGGAGTCTACCCCCAGACTCACATCCGTCAGAGCGTGCACGGCTTTAAAGCGCTTATGGATATGTTTGAAAGAAAGCAGGGGCATGGGGCATGATTGCCGTTTACGATCCGGCCGCAATGCGGCTTCTGGTTACATCCAGCAAGGCCGCCATCAGAATGATTCCTCCCTTTACGATGTCGATGGTGAAGTAGGACAAATTCAGCAGATTCAGGGTATTTGAAAGGAGTACGAAGAACATCACACCATAGACGGTCCACAGCACCTTACCTTTGCCCCCAAAGAGGCTCGTTCCTCCTATGACCGTCGCCCCGATGATGTCCAGCAGCAGATTGTCGCCCAGCGTGGGCCTTCCCGCCTCCAGGCGTGCCGAGTAGAGCACGGCCGCCAGCGCCGCACAAAATCCGCTGAAGACATACGCTCCGATCGTTATGCGGTCGACCGGCACGCCGGAGATTTTCGCAGCCTGCGGATTCCGCCCGACGGCGTAGAGCCACTTTCCCGGCATCGTTCGGGATAACCAGGTTTGGGCGAACAGGCCGAGGAGTACCGCAATTACCATCGACCATGTAAAGAAGCCGACACCGGATCGGCCGATCGCGATAAAGCTGTCGTGGTAGACGGCAATGTTTTCCGATTTGGTGAGGTAAAGCGCAAATGCGCTGAAAAACATCATCGATACCAGCGTTACCATAAAGGGAGGCATTCGAAAGCGCGCGACCGCATAGCCGTTCAGGCCCCCGATCATCGCGCCGACAAGCAGCATCGCCAGTATGCCCACAGGTACGGCCCACGCCGACTCTCCAAGCATTCC
>CAZIIP010000163.1:0-1877 GCA_964539455.1 uncultured Rhodothermales bacterium | reverse complement strand
TATCAGGATTCCCCACATCGGACTTTTCTCGAAGACCACCGGATTGAGTTCTGCTGCCATGAAAAGTCCGCCCACGACACTCGTAGTCGCCATGATGGAAGTCTGCGATAAATCGATCCCTGCGATGATGAGTACCATCGTCTGACCAATTGCCACCACCAGCAGCGGCCACATGTTCGATAGCACATTGCTGAGGTTCTGCGGACTTGCGAGACGTGGGACAAATGGGAGCAGGAGAAGGAAATAAGCGATGGTGAGGTACAAGACGAAGTGATCGGACAGCAGCAGGCGGCGTCCTGCAGTGAGCAGTCCGGTGGCGGTTTTTCCCGGCGATCCTTTCGTTTGCCGCGTCATCGGGAGGATGCGTTTTTGTGCCGTCTATTGCCCTTCCGCTTGCTGCTCGGCCAGTACCCGGCAACCCCACATGTCCTCTTCGTGCTGTTGCATATTGGCCTGCGTGAATGCAAAGCCATTATCCTCTATCCAGCGCCGGGGCGTCGCTTCACCGTTCTCGATCGCCTCGAGAACGGCCTCTATCGTCACTTCCGCCTCGTAGAACAGGTCCTGAACACCCGTTGCGTCCAGGTAGCCCTCTTTCATCAGACGACAGGCGGTGTGATCGCCGTCCAGTCCTCCGAGAATCACATGGTCGGGGTCGCCGATGGGCTTCCACTTGCCGAGCGGTTCGAGCACCGCGCGAATTTGCGGGATCATAAAATCCGACGACGTGAATATGAAGTCCACATCCGGATTGGCCTGCAAGGCCGCTTCGAGGTTGGTCAGAGCCGTATTGGCGTCCCACTTTGTCGGCACCTCGATGATCTCGTTGAACAAATCAGGATGCGGCTCGACCGCATTGAGAAATCCCTGTCTGCGGCTGAGTGCATTCTGATCGCCAAGGTCGCCCACCATCACGAGGGGAGTCGCCTTCCTGCCCCTCTCCCGCACCAGACCGACCATATATGCGACGGTCTGCTGTGCGATGTACTCGTTGTCTGCGACCACCACAATTGCCGGTTTCCGGTCGTTCGCGGGTGGACGATTGTAGACAGCAACCGGTATGCCGGCCCTGTTGGCTTCTCCAATGATGGTGACGGCACTCTCGCCGTCCTGCACGATCATCACAATTGCGTCTACCTGCTGTGCTATGCAATCGCGGACCTGTTCGAGCTGCCGGTTGGCATCCTCATTGGCATTACGCTCGATGACCTTGACGTCCCGTTCTTCCAGTGCGCCCTTTATCGCCTGGTGGCTTGCCACCCAGAATTCGGTCTCCAGATCCTGAAACGAAAAGCAAACGGTCACGCCCAGGTCCCCCTCCGCCGTATCCTGTCGACAAGCAGTGAGGCCGAGCGGCACAAGCAGGACTGTCAAGGTACAGAGTATTCTAAACATGGAACTTGCATTAAGGCGATTACTAGGATTCGTCCGGTACGGGGATGTCGCCGACGATCTGCCCGACACTCGTCTGCAGGGCCTCGATCGTAAAGACCTTCTTCCAATCGTCGCGCAAAATCAGTTTTGAGGCGGCTTTCATGGCCTTCTTGGCACCATCGGATATCTGAATGTCAATGAAGCCAAAGAAGATCGCCAATTCGATTCCTATGTGGCCCATCAGAAAATCGAAAGCAGCGTCTTCGGGTACTCCCCGCTTGATCACTTCATCGAGGCCTTCACGGAGCATCGATACGGCGGTCAGACCGACCGTTTCCGACAACATCGGCTCCAGCATCGCCATCTGTTCGATGGTCACGCGATGCGAGCGCAGAATGGGACCAAAGATCTCGGAGGATAGCTTTTCGCCTTTGGCATAGGCCTCCTCCGGGCCCTGGATCAGCGCGCTCACGATAGCTTGACGGGCCAGGCCGGCGCCGAAA
>CAZIIP010000162.1:0-7733 GCA_964539455.1 uncultured Rhodothermales bacterium | reverse complement strand
TCGACCACATCCGGGTCGACTATATCCCTGAATCGGATCAAGTTCCGCCGGAAGACAGCTTCCGCTATTTCCGGGAGTGCATCGGAGAAAAGCTCGAAGGCCTCCAGGTCGAATTCGTGCCGGTTGACCTCATCCCGATTCCGCCCTCCGGAAAACAGCAGTTTGTTATATCAAAACTGAATGAAACGACTCCCTGACAACCAAATACCGGTTTTCATGCTCCACAGCGTGAACGTGCACGACCGGATCTGGCCGTATCCGCACCTGTCGGTTCCGCTTTTCATGGTGGATGCGCTGTTCCGGTACCTGCGCAGGAGCCGGTATCGCACCCTTTTTCTAGACGACTGGTACGAGCGCTCCGGGATTCGAAGCGATCCGAAGGAAATCGTTCTGTCCTTCGACGACGGGTACCTGGACAACTGGGTCTACCTCTACCCGATGCTCGAGAAATACGAAATTAGGGCCACCGTCTTCGTCAACCCGGAATTCGTACAGCCCGAAGGAAACCCCCGGCCGACATTGAAGGATGTCTGGCAGCAGAACGCCGAGCAGGATCATCTGGCGGACCTGGGGTTTCTCAACTGGGCCGAGATCCAGGCCATGCAGAACAGTCCCTGGGTGGACATCCAGTCCCACAGCATGAGCCACACCTGGTATCCCACCGGGCCTGAAGTCGTCGGGTTTCATCTACCGCGGCTAAGGGGGCGAACCACCGTTTCTTCCCCCCCATGGATTTTCTGGAACGAGCGGCCGGCGCTCAAGCCGTATTACCTGAATCAATCTTTGGACCACCTGCTGGCCTGGGGCACACCGATCTTCGAGAACGAAAGGTCCCTGGGAGTCCGGCGGTATTTCACCGATCCGGGCCTCATCGACCGCTTCCTGGAGGCGGTAGCCGCAGAAGGCGTTGACGTGCTGTTTCGCCCCAAGCGTTTCGAGGAGTTGTCGGTCCTCTATCGCCGGACGGCGGAGTTGTTTCCGGAAAAGGGCCGCCTCGAAACTGACGATGAAATGGCAGAACGATACACGCACGAACTGATTGACAGCAAAAGAGTCCTGGAAGAACGGCTTGGAAAACCCGTTTCATTTCTTTGCTGGGCCGGCGGTGCCAACAACGAGCTCAGCGTATCCCTGTCCATTGAGGGCGGATATCTTGCCTCCACTCTGCCTTCCCGGGAACGGGGACGGCTGTTCGACAACAGCGGGGCCTACAAAAGAATTGCGCGACAATCCATGGGAGGACGCCTCGGCTTCATGGGACGCCGCCTCGGTTTGAGTTGGAACCGGAAAAAATTGATCCACTCCCTCGACAACAGCCCCGGCATCGGCGTCCAGATCAAGCTCGAGAAGCTTGTTCGCATGATGCTGCAATCCATCGGCTCGTAACATGGACCGGCTTCGACTCGCCATTCTGAAGAACGAAGACCCGTACGATCACCTCCGGTGGGTAGCGGCGTGCAGTTCCTACTCCGATCGGATCGAGCATGAAGTTGTCGACCTGATGGCGAATTCGTGGCTGGAGCCTTTCCGGTCCAGGAGATTCGACTGTCTCCTTGTCAGGCCAGGGGCGAAAACGAGCATCCAGCGGGCTGCCTACCAGGAGCGGGTCGAGATTTTGGCGAACGATCTCGGCTTCGATGTGTTTCCCTCCCTTCCGGAGCTTCGGATCTACGAGAACAAGAAATACCTTTCCTACTGGCTCGAAGCCCATCGCATTCCCCATCCCCGAACCCGGATCTTTTACGACAGGAAAGAGGCGATGGGTTACATCGAAGAAGCCGGGTTCCCGCTGGTCGGAAAGATCAATATCGGCGCTTCCGGCGACGGCGTGCGCATTCTGGAGACCTGCGAGGCGGCCCGCGAATACATCGACCTAGCGTTTTCTTCGGGCCTCCGTAACCGGACCGGCCCCAAGATGCAAAAGAACCTGATGGCCAACAAGCTCAAGAAGCTGTTGCGGCCCAAGGCCCTGCTCAACCGGCTCAAGTCCTACCGCCAGATCGCGGCGGACGCCCAGATCGGTTTAGTGATATTGCAGGAGTTCATCCCCCACGACTTCGAATGGCGCATCGTGCGCATCGGGGATTCGTTTTTTGGCCACAAGAAGATCAAGAGCGGCGCCATGGCGAGCGGCAGCCTCGAGAAAGGCTACGAGGACCCGCCGCATTCGCTGCTCGACTTCGTTCGGGAAATCACCGACCGGCACCGGTTCTATTCCCAGGCGGTGGACGTTTTCGTCGATCCGGGGGGCCGGTACCTCGTAAACGAGATGCAGTGCATTTTCGGCCAGTCGGATCCCTACCAGATGAAGTTGGGGGGCAGGGTGGGTCGGTACCTGATGCAGGACGGCCGGTGGACGTTCGAAGAGGGCGACTTCAACCGGAACGAGTCGTTCGACCTTCGCGTCGCCCACGTCATCGAAATGTGCGATGGTAAAAAATGGCTGGAATAGCGGGTATTTTCGTCAAAACGCCGCGTTTGATCGACGGCGCATCGGTCGTTCAGCGCATGGTGGATGAACTGGGCTTGGCCGGCGCCGAATCCCGGACCTTTTCGGAGGAAAGCGTCGCCTTCGGAATCAAGGCCATGGACCGCGGGCAGGGATGCAAGGATTATGCGGACGCCGATGGGAAAGTCCGGTGCATCGTAGATGGAACCGTTTTTCCGGGCAGGGGACTCGAAGCGGAGCGTGACCTTCCGGCGTTTTATTTGAAATACGGCAGAGATATCGTGAATCGACTCACAGGCTGGTACAATGTTTTTCTTTATGACAAAACAGAAAAGCGCTGCCTCCTGTTCAACAGCCGCTTCGGCATGCTTCCGCTTTTCGTTTACCAAAACGACGATGTGTTTCTTTTCTGTTCGAAGCTGTTCGGGATTGCCGCATCGAAGCTGTTTCCCATCGAGTGGGATAGGGTGAGCCAGCTCGAACATGCGATCTTCAATTATCCGCTCAGCGAGCACACCCTGTTGAACGGCGTCCGTACGGCATCTCCAGGGAGCCTTTACGAATGGTCGATCGGCCGAAACCCATGCCGCAGAGAGACGTACTGGCAATTCGACCGGCTGATCGGCATTCCCCCCCTTTCCAGAAGCGACAGCATCGATCTGATCGATTCGACCCTGGCTCAGGCTGCCGGCAAGGCTGCCGCATCGTCGAAAACCTGCGCGCTTTCGTTGACCGGGGGCTGGGACGGCAGGCTCGTCCTTGCGTACCGCTTGAAACACGACGGCAATCGAGATCTTCTTTATTCCTTCGGAGCCTGGAATTCCGCCGACATATCGATACCGGCCGCTGTCAGCGAAAAGCTTGGCCTGCGCTATACGCCGGTCGTGCTCGATGGGGCCTATCTCGAAAACCATTTCCCCGCGAGTGCGATGGATACGATCCGGTGCTCTTCGGGCTGCCGCAGCTTCCTGAGAAGCCATTACCTGTTCGCCATGCGTCAGCTTGCGCAGGAAACCGACTGCGTCTTTTCCGGCAACTGCGGCAGCAACCTGCTAAAGTATAGCGAGATCGCCCCCGGCGCCGTGCTCACCGCCCCGCTGATCGAACTGATCCGGTCTTCGTTTTCCCCCGACCGGATTGCCGGGGTTCTCGACAGACGCATAGCGCCCCTTTCTCTGAGCCGAAGCGATATCGATGAATTTTACGGCCGGATCGAGGCGGTGGCGAAAGAGGCGCTCCGCTTCGGCGAAAATCTATCCTGTTGTTATTTCTACATCCTGTTGATGAAGGTCGAAAGGAAGTTTTTCGGCTTCGAACTCTCCAGCTACAACGATTATGTGAACAACTATTCGCCGTTCATCGACTTCGACTTTGTCGACGCCCTGTCGCAGACGATCTACTGGGGGGCGCATTACCCGTTCGACTCGCGCTCGGGCAGACTGAAAATTCAAAGCTTCGAGCTGTACAAAGCCCTGATGACGGCCAACCGCCCCGAACTTTGCAGTTTTCAGACGGACAGGGGGGTCTCCTTTCGCCAGCTCAACCGAATCGACGGAAAGATTATCTGGTTCCTGAAGCGCGGCCTTGCCCGGTTGAATCCGGGCCGCAAGGACTCATACAACACCGGCGATCTGCAAAGGCCGTTTCTCGATGCGACAGGTATGACGGGGGTCCGGCTCGACGGCCTGTCGAAAAATGAAGCCGCAAACATCCTGAGCACGGAGTTTTTTCGGAAAGAACTGTTCGGCCGGTTCGATTCGTGACCGGTTCCGGAAAGGCGGACGAATGAAGGTCCTGCACGTCGTGAACGTCTATCCCGACCGCGACAACCCATCCGCACAGCCGTTTGTCAAGGCCCAGGTCGACTCCCTGAAAGGCGCCGCCATAGAGGTGGACGTTCTGAACGTCAGGGGAAACGAATCCAGGTTCAACTACGTGAAAGCGATCGGAAGGTGCCGAAAGAAAGTCCGAGAAGGCGGATACGACGTCGTTCATGGCCACTATGTGTATTCCGGCCTCATCGCCGCCCTTCAGGACCGGGCCGTCAGGGTCGTCTCCTTCATGGGAAGCGATCTATACGGTACGTTCAACGATTCAGGGAGGATTACCGTGCAGGGGCGCTTCGACATTGCCCTGTCCAAAATGCTTCAGTTCATGGTCGACGGCATCATCGTGAAATCCCCGGAAATGATGGAGCTGTTGACAGCCAGGAAAAAGACGGTCGTGCTGCCCAACGGCGTCGATTTCAATGTCTTCAAGAAGCGCTCGAAGGCCGAAGCGAAGCAGATGCTCGGCCTCCGTGATAAGAAAAAATACGTCCTTTTTGCAGGAGACTACTTGAGTCCGAGAAAGGGCTATGCGGTTCTCGAGGATGCCGTAAGTCTACTCAAACAAAGCTATCCTGAATACGAAATGCTTCTTGCGAACAAGGTTCCACACGAAAGCGTCCCGCTTTACATGAGCGCTGCCGAAGTTTTGGCACTGCCTTCCCTGAAGGAAGGATCGCCCAACGTGGTAAAAGAGGCCATTGCCTGCGATCTGCCTGTGGTGGCGACGGATGTCGGCGACATCCGTGAAATCATCGGCTCCATTCCCGGATGCTACCTGGTGGACAGGACCGCGTCGGCTTTTGCAAAAGCCATCGATCTTGCCGCCGGCTCAAATAGGCCGTTTAACGGTCGATCCCACATCGAGCACCTGCGGATGGAACATATTGCAAAACGTCTTGTCGCTTTCTACGAGCGCCTGGTTTCCGGAAAGGGAGCGGGCGCTGTCTCCTCATGCGCTGCCTGATTCTCGGCAACCACACACAGGGTCTCGGCATTCTGCGAAGCCTTCGCCACACGGGGATACCCCTGCACGTGGTCAACGACCGGCTCGTTTCCCTTTGCCGATTTTCGCGATTCCTGCACCGTTACCACGTGCTCGAACGCGATACCTTGAAAGCTGTCTGCGAGCCGGAAAACGAGAAGCGCCTTCTGAACTTTGTAAACCGATTCATTCCGGAAGGAAGTCGATGGCCGGTCTTCTGCGTTCACGAAGATCTGGTTCACTTCCTGCACCGCAACCGAGAGGCACTTTGCGGCCGCCTGGCAATTCCCTCAAACCCGATCCTGGAGATTGTCGACAAGTACCGGTTCGCCAGTGTGATGGACAATATTGGAGTGGATACGCCGCGAACCTTCCTGCTCTCCGAATTCGATCCGGGATTGCTCAAAAATGGCAGTTATCTGATGAAGGGGCGGCTCGGCAACCGATTCCGAAACCTTTCGCAGGTCAAAGGGATGGAGATTCGCGATTCCAGCGACCTGGAAGAAATCCAGCGCAATATCGACGGAAGTGTCTCTGCCGACGATGTGCTCATCCAGGAAAAAATTGTGCGGAATGATCGTGTGTTGAGCTGCTGCGGGCTTTCGATCGAGGGAAATTTGGTCCGGCACTTTCAGTATGTCAAACTAAGGCAGCATCCGGACCAGTTCGGAACCGGGACATTTCTGAAAAGCATCTGGGACAGCCGGATACTGGAACTCGCGCGACGGATCATCGGACATTTCGCATACACGGGTATTTTCGAGATTGAATTTCTGCGCCAGGAAGGGCGGTGCACCGTCATTGAGATGAACCCGCGCACCTGGAAATCCATTCATTTCGCCACACAGTGCGGTCAGAACATGTGTGCGGGCTACGTCGATTACCTACGCACGGGAAAGGCGCCAAAAGCGGACATGAAATACAGCATCGGCAGAACCTGGGTCGATCTTGGGACCGACATCCCGGTTCTGATCAAGAAACGCTTGTGGCTTAAAACGTCGTACACCCGCAATCTTTTTTTCTGCGTTCTCGACCGGCGGGATCCGCTTCCCTTCATCATGGAAATCGCATTGGCGCCGCTGCTGAAGCTTGATATTTGACTTGACCTCTCCTTGACCTCGTATCCCGAACCGATCCCGTTTTCGGGCACGATAGTCAAATCTTTGACCAAGACGAATTGACGAGAGCCTTTTGAAAAAGAACATCGTGGTCATCTCCTGCTCCATCGTGTATCAGGATGCCAGGGTCAAATCCTATATTCGGGCACTGATCAAACGCGGTCACAGTGTCGAGGTGTTGAGCCTGAAGGAAAACGACACCGATCCTTCGGTCAGCAGCGAGGAGGGCTTCACCAATTACAAGGTGGCCACCCGGTACATCGGCGACAGTTTGTTTAGCTATGTAAAGTACTACCTGCAGTTCACCCTGCGCTGCTTCATGATTGTTTCCCGACTATGCGTGTCAAAGAAAATCCATGTCGTTCATTACAACAATCTCCCTAATTTTCCCATATTTTCCGCAGTTGTACCCAGGCTACTGGGAGCGCACATCATCCTCGACAACCATGACCTGATCGGTATCATGTTTGCCTCCAAATTCGACGGGCTGCCTTCAAAACTCTTGGCGTCCAAACTGCTGTGGTTTGAGCAGTACATTTCCATGGCCTTCTCCCATCGGATCATCACTGCAGATCACAATCAAAAAGAGGCTCTAATTAACGACGGCATACCTGAACGCAAGATATCCGTTCTTTTGAATTTGGCAAATACCGAATGGTTTATTCCGAAAACGAGAAAACACCATCGGGAAAAGGGGTTCGAACTGATATACCACGGAACCATTGCGCAGAGGCTCGGCCTCGACATAGCGATCCGCGCCGTCGCCAAGGCGAGAGAACATGTTCCAGGCTTGCGGTTTCACCTCATCGGCAAGGGCGATTTTCTGGATGAATGCCTTGAATTGATAGAGGCGCTCCAGCTCAATGGCATCGTGATTCCAAGCAAATGCTATTTTCCGGTAGCCGAACTGCCGAACATCATTCTCCGCATGGACGCCGGCATCATCCCCAACCGGCTCACGCCTGCAACCGAACGATACATGCTCCCGGTCAAGCTGCTGGAGTACGTACAAATGCGTATTCCGGTGATCGCTCCCAGGTTAAACATCATCCAGACTTATTTCGATGAAGACATGCTGATGTTCTTCGATCCCGAGAATATCGACCAGATCGCCGGCTGCATTGTCCAACTGTATGAAGACAGAAATCTTGGGGCAAGCCTGGTCGTAAATTCCCAGAGATTCTTTAGGTTTCAAAACTGGCAACAGCAAGAAAAAGCCTACCTGGCCATAGTGGAAACCTGCGCAAAAGGGCAGTGAAAGAAAAAATCGACAGGGCCAATTCGATTTCATTTTCCATACCTCGACAGTCCAAAGTTCTCTCGCCCTGCCCGGGCAGACGTCTCATGTTATGGTA
>CAZIIP010000161.1:0-7753 GCA_964539455.1 uncultured Rhodothermales bacterium | reverse complement strand
CAAGCGTCCTCGGGCATCTCAGCGGCAAAAGAGCTGCGCTTGTCATTGATGGCTTCGCGGCTTGTCGTGTATCTGCCCGCGACCACGCGATAGCGTGTTTGTCCCATGGCCTCCATTTTGAGTACCCTGACATCGGGGCCGACATCTGACCAGCGTTCTGCCAGTGCGGCGGCGTAGGCACTGTCCAGCGTGGAGGCAAGGACCCAGACGTACGCCGGATCGGATCGCGGATCGAGGAGTTGGGGAGGCGGTGGTTCCTTTTCCTTTTCGATCCATTCCCTCACCCTCGAAGGCTCGGTTGTTTGCGGGATTGCGGCGAGCAACTTGTCAATCGGCTCCAGCGCCGGTCGTTTCACCGTTGGCTGCCGTACCCCGGTGTCCTTGTTGTCGGCGATTCCGCTTTGCGTCACGTTGTTGTTTTCGGCAGCGGCCGCTTGCCGGTTGGGGTCGGGAAGCACGAGAATGTCGGTTTCCCGCAGATCCGATCCGCCCGCATTCCAAGCAATCAGCTGCACATCGTGTAGACCGGGTGTGGAGAACGTACGTCGAATGGTCGGACCATATAGAACTACGTCGGGCGCGAATTCCCAGATGAATACCACAGGCAAGGAGGCATGGGGTTCAATTTGGGCCGTGAAGACCGCTTCCTTGCCCTGTTCAACGGTGCGCGGATTTTCGATTCCAGACAGTTCGACGGGATTGGCGTATGGGACGCCGGGGTTTGCAATTCGGACTCCGAAAGATGCGAACCCCAACCGGTCGAACGATGCATCTGCATTGACGGCATCCACACCATGATCGGGCGTGACAAACATCAATGTCGTTTCACCGAACAGATGAATGGATCGGCTCAGGGACCATGAGACGCCCATGCCGCCGACGGGGCCCATTGCGGGCTCCGATCCTCCCGTCGTTCTGTGTCCTCCGAGGATTGCGTACGGAGAGATGCGTCTGCCCAGAGGATGAACCCGAAAAAGGATGGTATTAATCCGAAGCCGTCTGCGATCCCGGCCGAACGAAGTAAGCATCGGAAAAGAACCGTTTCTCAATCCGAGTCCGGCGCTCACATGCAGGGACGGTTGCCAAATGAGTTCGCCGCCGAGGTAGTGGGTGCCCGTCTCGTCTCCGTGCAGCACATTGTCGAGGTCACCACCGTAGGCGGAAACGCCGATATGTCCGCTCACATGCAGGCCGGGAGACAGCCCTGTGTGGGCCGTCGGTCGCGCGATTTGCCCGTCCGACGGCAGGGACAACTCAACAAGCAGGAAAAGGATCAGCGCCCCCATTCGCCCGACTCTCGTGGTGCGCGATATTACGTAAGAACCTCGATGAAGCGTCACTTCTGCCGTTCTGCGTCTCCTTTTCTCCGTTATCAGGCAGCGCCGGCAAAAGCGTCTTACAATGTACAAATACTTCATGAGTGAGGCGAAGGATTCGCTCACGGTTGGCATGTGGAAGATTTGCCCGGGTGGTGTGGGGCACCCGGTGGCAGTTTGTGGGAGGAATACGAAGGTGGTTGCGTGGGTGCTCTGTAGCGGGTTGCGGATACAAACATATTTCCGACGGAAGTGCATCTCTTCCGTCAGGTTTGTAGCGGATGACAGCTTACATAGCAAAAGAGGCGGGCTCGCATACGCGAACCCGCCTCCAGGTTTTCAGTCTTGAGAAAGATACTACGCCGGGCGTCTACCTCACGATAATGGAGTCGACGCGACGGTTACGACGGTCGGCACCGGCTTTGCCCTTGCCGCCCATCGGATCGATACCGAGACCCCTGGCCGTCAGGCGGTTCGGGGACATGCCGGAATCGATGTAGTACTGTTCGACGGCCTGTGCTCTGGCTTCGGAAAGCTGCTGCGTGCGTCGTTCGCCGCGCGAAGCGTAACCGTCCAGGCGGACGTTAATCTCGGGGCATTCCCTCAGGATGGCGATATTCTCGTCCAGAAGCGCTCTGGCTTCGTCATCCAGTTCCGAACTGTTGAAGTCGAAGAAGACCGAGTTGAGTTCGGTGATCTCGCTGCAGCGGAACTCGCGAACCGGAAGTTGCATGGTTCGGCTGTCGCGCTGGTCTCCGCAGTTCTCCACCTCAAGCGTCACGGCATATTCGCCCGGATCGTCATAGGAGTGGGTGGGCGAAGCGGAATTCGAGGTGCCGCCGTCACCGAAGCTCCAGCTATAGGTAGGAGCAGGATCGGCGCGGACATTGGCCGAGAACCGGATGTTTTCGTTGATGATCGGATCCGACGGATCGGTCGAGATCGAGACGATCTGCGCCGGTACCGGACACGCATCATAGGCTTCAACGGCGAGGTCGCCACTGTCACTTCCGCCGCAGTTGGTTGCGGTGAACTGCACGTTGTAGTTACCGGGACGATCATAGGTGTGCGTCACCGTAAGACCACTGGCGGTCGTCCCGTCGTCCATGTCCCACATGTACGTCAAGCCGGAGGTCGAGGCATTGGCGTTGACCGTAGCCGTAAAGGTCGCGGCTTCGCCCGTTGCTACCCGGCTCGGGCCTTCGACGGAAAGTACCTCGACCGCTGTGCAGGGACTCTTGAAAGCGATCGTGAGACCGCCGCCGTAGAATCCGAGGAGGTCGAAGCTCGTATCGTTCTCTTCCGAAATCGGATCGGCAAGGTCGATGCCCTTGTCGTCAAAGTTGTACCAGCCGTTGGCTTCGATAAACAGCGAAACGCGGCTTCCGGTGGCGATATCGACACCGAAACCGGCGAGCGGTCCAAATGCAGAAACGCTCTCGTCGGCGCCCGCTTCGGTCGTGACGCTGCCGAATGAATAATGACCGCCCGCCTGCAGGTAGGGGGTCACGCGCCAGTGTGCGAACGGTAACCAACGCAGCATAAGGGAAGGTGAATGGCGAATCGTAGACGATTCGTCCTGGTCCAGGTTAGGCGCGGAGCCGTCGGCTGCACTGACCTGCGTACAACCTACCCCCGGTCCGGAAGCACAATTCTTGTTGATCTCCGAATAGTTGCCGATTTGCCAGTTGAGCTCAAGCGCTAAGTATGGCGAAAAGGCATATCCGATGGCGGGACTGATAGAGTAGCTGGCGTTTTCGAACTTGTCACCAACCTTCAGCGACAGGAAACTCTCCGGTGCGTCAGCATCGCGGTCACCACCGTAGGTCGATAGACCGACGCGTGCCTTCACGTAAAGGGATTCGCTAGCCCGCAAATTCCGTGCTTTGTCCGATCGGGACGATTGGGCCTCCGCAACGTTGACAGCCATCAAACTGACGGCAAGACTCGCTGCGAGAAGCGCCGGCAATCTTCTTACCATTGCGTATTCTCTCTTGTTAAGATGGTAGCAGAACATGATCCGGTGGATATAAACTCATGTCCTGCGGAAAAACCGGCACACCAAGCGTCCTCATCTTCCATCACGCGACCGGCAAACGACCAGGGTGTTAAAACCCCGATGCGACAATTCCGCAGCATGAGCGGCATATTCTAAAATAGATCAGGCAATTGCAACCCGCGTTCGGCGAATAATTGTTGCAGAACGCACAATGGCAACCCGATGCGATTCAAAATACCGACAACGCCGCACGAATGCAGAAAAAAACCGAATAACCGCTACAAGCCCGCTACGTGCCGTTCGAGGCGGCTCTTCGTGTGCGCAGCCTTGTTCTTGTGAATCGTACCTCTGGTGGCCATACGATCGATATACCGTTTGGCCTCGTTAAGAAGCGGCGCGGCCGATTCCTTGTCCTCCGCCTCCATCACACGCCTGATGAGCGTGCGCATTCGCATGGTCTGGTACCGGTTCGCGATTCGACGGCGTTCGTTCTGCCGAACGCGCTTCATGGCTGACTTGTGCTGTGGCATCTCTCGGTGATTGACCGTCGGTTAACAATCCCCTACCAAGGGATTCAATGAATCGTTTTGGTATAAGCTTAATAATTTACGCAACCACAGGATAAACGGCAATATGTCCATGTTGACGCCTGATCAACTGGTTTGACGTATTTGGAACCGGGGAAGTGGCCTCGGGTAAGCAAATTCTTCATTGGAAGCGCCAATCGAGCAGAGCGATGTTATCATTTTTGGCAGATATTACCGACAACACGGAAGGGATTTACACGGTTCTCGTGTTGGATGACGACAGTATGGCACAGCCGCGCCAGTATGAGGTGAAGCCCAGGTTGCTTCGGCGCTGGATGTTCGGCACCGTCTTCGGAATTGTCGTCCTGGTGTCGATGCTGTTCATTTTCACGCCGGTACTCGAACTGGTGCCGGGAAGGAGTATTCGGGACGTGCGGCGTGACGCCCAGGCCAACGTGGATACGATGCGCAGGTTGCAGGACTCGCTGGCCGTTCAGGCGCGGTACATCGATCAGTTGCAACGCCTCATGTCCGGAATCGAAGGCGAACCGATGGTCGCGGAGCAGGAGGGTCCGGAGTTTGCGCCCGGAATGTCTGCGGACGTGATACGGGAGGAGCCGCCGTCTGACGACTGGGAGGACCACGTGCAGCCGGCACTGCCGATTGAGAATTTGCCTGCCGTAGAGGCTCCGGGTGATGTTCCGATTCCTGAAACCGTGCCGCGGCACCTGGTATCGAGTTTGCGCTTCCCGGCACGTCCGCCGGTAGACGGGTACATGACCAGGAGCTTCTCGGCAATGGCCGCGCATTTTGCCGTAGATTTTGCCGTGCCTGAGGGGACGGCCGTGCAGTCGATCGGCGACGGACACGTGATATTCGCAGACTGGACGAACGACGGAGGGTATACGATTCTGCTGCATCACGCCGACGGATTCGTCTCGGTATACAAGCACAACCAGCGCCTGCTGAAGCGAGTAGGTGACCGGGTAGTTGACCGCGAGGCTATTGCAATTAGCGGCAATTCAGGCGAACTTACTTCCGGTCCGCACATCCACGTGGAGCTATGGCATGATGGGCTGGCCCAGGACCCGCAGCGATACTTCATTCAGTAGCATCGTTGCCCTGACTCGAGGTTGGAAACCGTTCATCGGGATGCAGCGTGAGAGACACCAGATGGGCGGCAGGTCGCTTAACTTTTTAACTCCAAAACGATCCTTACATCAACGGGAGCAATGGCGAGATTCGGAAAACGCACTGATGACCAAGAGGTACCCATGCAATCTAACAGTGGTAATCGTCCCAAGTCGAATTCAGCTTCACAGGTAGGTCAGGTGAACATGATCGGCGAAGGTGCCACCATCGAAGGCACCATACAGGTAAAGGGCGATATCCGCATTGGCGGCGTGGTAAAAGGGGAGGTTGAAGTCGACGGCAAGTTGATCACGACGAAAGACGGCCAGATCGAGGGTGACGCCCGCACGAAAGAGGCCGACATTGCCGGCAAGGTAATCGGTAGCATCACTGCCAAGGAGCGGCTCATCATGCGCAGTACCTGCACGGTAGAAGGCGACGTGCAGACGCCCAAGATGGTCATCGAGGATGGAGCGATTTTTTCCGGAAAGGCGGATATGTCCCCGTCGAGCGGGAAATCGCCCTCGACGCACTCGCCGGATCTTGCATCCAAGCAGGGACCTACCGCGGCGCGGCCCGTTGACGAGTCGTCACCATCGTCCTGACATTCACGTGCGCCGTAGTGGTCGAATCCGAAGGGAAGCAACGGCATTCATTGACAGGCGGAGCAGGACCCTATATCCTCCTGGGTTGGCAGATCGCACTTGCGTTTCTCGTCTATGCCGCCATCGGCTACTTCCTGGATGTTCTCTTGGAGACCGCTCCGTGGCTGCTTGTTGCCGGTGTGATCATGGGATTGGTGGCGGTATTTGCCCGGATCTATCGGGTGTCGATAGAACTGAACAAGCGCGGCGGTTCCATAAATGATGAGGATAGGCCGCTTCCGTGAAAGTCCGGGATCGGGTAGTGATTCAATGATATTTCACCCCCGGAAGCAAGTCTCAAACAGCTGCACTAGCTAACTTGGCACGCTTTACCGCCACCACGCCCAAAGCTCTCTTTGAAAAACGTGTCGCAGGAGCAGGTCTGGAGCATCGCGATCGGATTGTCGCTGGCCCTTATAAACGGCGCAGCAAGTCTGGTCGTGCTCCGGCGCTCGATGACGCTTTCCCTGCAGCAGGCATTGCGTCGGGTTCTGGGAAGTTTGGGTGTGCGGATGCTGGTGTTGTTTATCCTTGTGGTGGCAGTTTTGTTATGGGTGCCGGTGAATGCCTTTGCCTTTGGGATGGCATTTGTGGCGGGGGTTGTTACGGGACTAACCGTTGAAATGTGGTTTCTGTTAAGATGGGCGCGCTCATCCACATAGCGCGAAACAAGTATTACCGGAATCGTGGAACCTGCCGCCTTTTTCAAACGACCTTTCGGAAAGACAAATCGATGATGCGAAGATTTGCCGTCTTGTCGCTTCTGTTGCTTGCAGCACCGGCGATGGCCGTACCGGCTTCCGAGAGTGAAACGGGTGCACCTGATGCGGTCGGCCATGCCGCCGACGGTTACTATCTCGATTTCAATCCGATCGCAACACCCGAACTGCCTCGGCTGTTCCTCGTCCGAAGGGCCGACGGCAGCCTGGGATTCGATGCCTTCATTTCGACACACGCGGCGCTGGATTCCCACGCATATACCTTGCTGTCTGCGGAGGGCGAGCCGCTGACCGAGGAGGAGATACACGAGGCGGAAGAGAACCACGAGCACGTTTACTTCCCGTTGGTGCCGAAGGAAGGTTCGATCATTATTGATTTTTCGGTGACGCGGCAGCTCGTCTTTGTGTTTATCACGTCCATTTTGCTGCTCATCATCGCGCTCCGCCTTGCGTCACGGTATAAAAAGGGTATCGGTGCGGAAACGGCGCCCCGTGGCGTCTGGCAGAATCTTATGGAGGTTATCATCCTGTTTGTGCGGGATGAAATCGGCAAGCCGACGCTTGGCGATAAGACCAACAAGTATTTGCCGTACCTGCTTTCGGCTTTCACCTTTATTCTGATCGCGAACCTGCTGGGTCTCTTTCCGTGGGGGGTGAGCCCTACGGCCGGTATCGCCGTTACCGGCGCTCTGGCCACTTTCACGTTTGTGATCACGCAACTTGCCGGAACGCGAGACTACTGGCACCATATTCTCTGGCCTCCCGGAGTGCCGGTCTTTACGAAGTTCATTCTCGCACCGATTGAGATCGTCGGTCTCTTCACCAAACCCCTGGCGCTCGCCTTCCGACTTTTTGGCAATATGGTGTCGGGACACCTCGTGATTGTCAGTCTGCTCGGAATGATTTTTATATTCGCGACGCTGTTCGGTACGGGAGCCGGGGTGGGTGCCATCTTCATCAGCGTACCGTTGACCGTCTTTATCTACTTCCTGAAGCTTGCCGTTGCCATCATTCAGGCGTATGTGTTCACTATCCTGTCAGCCGTCTTTATCGGCCTGGCTCTTGAAGAGCATGGGAACCACGAGGAGCACGCGCATGCGGGGGAAGCCGGCTCCGAAGGAGAGACGGAACAACCACTTGCCACCCAACCGGCATAGTGAACAGCACAATTTTTAACCAAACCACCAATCTTCGACCATCGAAGCAAACAGAAAAAGGAGTAAAGCGAAATGACTGCTGCAGGAATGGCCTTTTTGGCTGCTGGTCTCGCCGTACTTAGCGCAACATTCAGTGCCGCAATCGGAATCGGCAGGATTGCCTCCGGCGCGGTAGAGGGAACGGCGCGGCAGCCCGAAGCATCAGGTGATATTCGGACCACGATGATTATTGCCGCTGCCCTCGTTGAGGGTGTCTGTAT
>CAZIIP010000160.1:4405-7778 GCA_964539455.1 uncultured Rhodothermales bacterium | reverse complement strand
GATATCATACCTGAATAGAGCCGCTGCGGACATTCTCGGTGCGTCTGATAACGAAGTACTCATCGGGCGTGCGGTAAATGATCTGCTTCCGGAAGACATTTTGCTTGACTGTGCGGGGGAGAGCGAGAGCGCGTTAGAGAATCGGGAAACCGAGTCCCAGCATTCCGGGGATTACCGGATTGTCGGATTGGATGGGATCGAACGGATCGTCGAATTCGTGTCCGTACCGGCGGCCTATGAGGGAAAACCCGCCGTGCAAATCGTGCTCCAGAATGTGACCGAGCGCAAGGAATACGAACGCGGTTTGATCGAGGCGAAAGAACGCGCGGAAGACATGAACCGCATGAAGACGTCGTTCCTGGCGAATATGAGTCACGAGATCCGGACACCACTGACGTCGATCATCGGATACGCCGGCCTACTGTCGAACGAGGTCTCGGGCAAAGGGCAGGAATTTGCGCAGCTCATCAAGGCCGGTGCGGATCGTTTGATGGATACCCTCATATCCGTGCTCGATTTTGCACAACTCGAAGGCGGATCGATTCGTGTCAGTGATTCGCCGGTAGATCTGCGCGATGAAATCAATCAGATCTGGCTGCTTTACCGGTCGAGATACAGCGAGAAGGGCGTCAAATTCGTCGTCGAATGCATGGACGAAAGACTCGGGACGGTACTGCTCGACAAACGCGCTTTCGGTCGGGTTGTCATCAACCTGGTAGACAATGCGCTGAAGTTTACGGATCCTGAAGGAACGGTCGTTATTCGCGCCTACGGAAACGAGAATGGAAACACGTTTACCGTAGAGGTGGCCGATACCGGCATCGGAATCGAACCGTCGTTTATTCCCAGCATGTTTCAGGCCTTCAAGCAGGAAAGCGACGGTCTCGGGAGGCGTTACGGTGGAAACGGTCTGGGCCTGGCCATTTCACACAAGCTTGTGACCTTAATGGGTGGCGAAATCGATGTAAGAAGTACGGTGGGTGTCGGAACGACCTTCTCAGTCACTCTTCCCTTGCGCAGGCCGACCGGTGAAAAATCACCGGCGTCCAAATCGCGATAGGATCACGTATACTTGCCCCTGAGGCGGTTTGCTCGAAACGTGTCAATGTAGACCAGGCCCTCTTCGAGATCAGGGGTCATCAGGTAGGAAGCTCGAAGATTTTCGGCGGCCATTCCCGTTTCATAAAAGTGGTCGAAGAGTTGCCCCAGTGGATCGAAAAATCCTGCGATGTTGTAGATCACGACCGGTTTGTCATGATAGCCGAGGTGCTGGTGCGTGAGCGCTTCGCTAATCTCTTCAAGTGTGCCGAATCCGCCCGGCAGTGCCACAAATGCATCCGCCCGCCGCATCAATGTCGCCTTTCGCGCCCGGAGGTCGGGTGTCACAAATAATTCGTCGCAGGCATCGTAGGCAAGCTCCTTGCGAAGGAGCCTGCGCGGGATTACCCCCACAACCGTACCTCCTCCAGCATGCATGCTGCGTGCGAGGGTGCCCATCAGCCCAACCGAGCCCCCGCCGTAAAGGAGCGTATCGCCGCGCTCTGCCAGCATAGCTCCGAAATCGAATGCGGCATCACGATAGACCGGCTCCTGGGAGTCGATGGAAGAGCAATAAACGCAGATTGATTTCGACACGGCCGGCGCGGGACGGTGGAATGAGAATCGTTCGCTGATTTTACGACGGAAAGGCAAACGATGAAAAGCTCCGCTCCGAAATACCGAACCACCGGTAGGCTTCATCCCGTGTCTTTTTCCATGACTCGTAGACAGCCCGGTACTCGGGGTCGTCTGCGGCAAGCTCCTCGAAAATAGTGAATGCTTCGCGCTGCGCGGCCGTCATTATTTCTTCGGAAAATCTGCGCATCCGAACCCCGGCGGCCAGCAACCGATTGAAAGCCGCAGGATTTTTGGCGTCGTAGGAAGCCAGCATGTCGATATTTGCCTCGGCAGCCGCAGCCTCAAAGGCTTCCCTGTAGGTTGCGGGCAGGTCTTCCCACGCGTCCCGGTTGACATAGAACACCAGTTCCGGGCCCGGCTCCCACCAGCCGGGATAGTAGTAGTAATCCGCCACCTTGTGGAAGGAAAGCTTTTCATCATCATACGGACCAACCCACTCGGCCGCATCGATTGTACCACGTTCGAGGGCCTGGTAAATTTCTCCTCCGGCCAGGAGCTGAACGGTTACACCCAAACGGTCCATAACGCGTCCCCCCAGACCGGGAATCCGCATCTTCAAACCCTGCAAATCCTCGACACGGTGGATCTCCTTTCGAAACCATCCCCCCATTTGTACACCGGTATTCCCTCCAGGGAAGTTGAGAATGTTGAAATCCGCAAAGAGATTGCGCAGAAGCTCCAGTCCGCCACCGTGATACAGCCAGGCGTTTTGCTGCCGGGCCGTCAGTCCAAAGGGCACACACGTATCGAATGCAAGGGCCGGATTCTTTCCGATGAAATAGTAGCTGGCGCTGTGTCCGCAGGGCACCGTACCCTTCTGCACCGCGTCGAGCACCTGATCATATGGCACGAGCTCACCGGCGGGGTAAACGCGAACGGTGAATCGACCGTCCGTGAGTCCTTCCAAACGATTGGCCAAGACCTCGGCCGCACCATAAATCGTGTCCAGGCTTCGCGGATAACTCGACGCCAGTCTCCACCTTACGCGTGGAGCGGTGTGAACGGCGGGCGCTGCGGAGCCTGAATCGTCGGCTGAAGCGCATCCGGTTGCCAGTCCGGCACCTCCAATCGCTGCGGATCGTAGAAATGATCGGCGGTTGCTGTATTTTTGGGTCACGGAACTCGTCAATTGGTGATAGATGAGGGAATCTCAGGCAATGTGCACATTACGGGTTTAATACGGTGTGCATTTTGTGGATTAAGTGTGGAGTAATCTGGAACCAAATGGCTGGTAATTCCATATATTGCTGCAAGCTGTGCGGCACATCTCCCTAGACGCGCACAGCGTATGGCTCTATCTAGCCTCCTGATAGAGCTAAGTGCCTCGAAGCCGGACGGTTGCCTCCCCGTCCGGCTTTCTTTTTCACATTATCCTGCGAGTCCGGGTATTGGTCGCGCATATCGTGCCTCTATCCCTTAGGACGAAGCGGACGCATCACCACTTCGGAAATCAGATAGTTGGGCGCCGTTTCCAGTACGTGTACGAGCGTTCCCGCGATGTCCTCGGGAAGCATGGCATGTGGTTTGGCTTCGGATCCTCCAAAGGCGGTCTGTACGGAGCCGGGATACATACATGTTACTTTTATGCCGTCCTCGCGGAGTTCTTTCATCAACGATTCGCTGAAACCGCGCAGCCCGAACTTGGTGGCGTTATAGGTACTGAGCGACGGATTGCCGACTAGACCCGCGATGGAGG
>CAZIIP010000160.1:0-4395 GCA_964539455.1 uncultured Rhodothermales bacterium | reverse complement strand
AGGCCACGTTGACGATATGGCCTCCAAATCCGGCAGCTTTATTCTGGCGCTTCATGGGGGGGACGGCCGCGCGCGTACAGAGGAATACGCCGGTCAGATTGGTACCGATCTGCACGGACCAGTCGTCCATGGAAACACTTTCAATGGCATTGAATCGCCCGAGACCGGCATTGTTGACCAACACGTCCACGCGTCCCTTTATCGAGGAGAGGGTCTTAAATGCTTCTTCGACGGCCTGCGGATCCGTTACGTCACAGGCCAGCGGGTAGAATTGTGAGCCGAGATCTTCGTGCACCCGGTTGAGGAGGGTCTCGTTACGTGCGATTCCGAACACAAAGGCGCCGCGATCGATGACGGCTCGCGCGATGGCTTTGCCGATCCCACGGCTTGCTCCGGTTACGACGACAACCTGATCTTCGAGTGACATGGTGATGCGTTTGAAGTTTGGAAAAAAAGCATGGGTAAGCTACGACATTGTGCAGGCAATCAGTGAAGTGCACGATCAATTGTCTACATAGCCGGGTCTGCCTACCTTTCGGATGAACACACGCGAAATACCCGTTGGTTACGCGTCTCGTTTCCGACCATCTATAATCCACCCGTGACCGCATCCGCATCAGGCAACGACGCATTCCCGCTCTCCATAGCGGGTCGCATGTATTCGCCTGCGGAGATTATCGGCTACCTGGAGACGTATATCTCGCCGCGCCGACGCCGGCGAATACGGAAAGTGGTTCGTTCGCGCGTGCGAGGTCTCGCCACTGTCGTGGAAGGCGTGTACGATATGGGCAATGTCAGTGCGGTGATGAGGACAGCGGAAGGCCTGGGCATTTTGCCCTTCCACATTATAGCCACCGGATCGGCATTCAAGGAGTCGAGCCGGACGACACAGGGTGCCGATAAATGGCTGGAAGTGACGAAATGGCGAACCGTCGCCGCATGCGTCGATGCACTGCGGGCGGACGACTATACGCTAGTGGCTACGGATCTGGAGGCGACCGTTCGGCTTTCGGAAATTGACTTCTCGGAAAAGACGGCGCTGGTGTTCGGCAACGAAGCTCAAGGAATCTCACAAGAGATACGCGAAGCGGCGGACATTCAGTGTCTGATGCCGATGGCCGGATTCGCCCAGAGTTATAACATCTCGGTTGCAGCGGCCATGGCGCTCTCCCATGCCCGGTCGTCAATGCCGAATGCAGCGGATATGAGCGGAGATCTCTCTCCTGAGGAGCAGGAAGCACTTATTGCCCGGTACTATCTGAAAAGCGTCAAACACCATGAGCAAATCATCGAAAGACTTACATCCGGCGGGTAAGCAACGGCGTTGGCTCGTGCCGGCGGCGACGCTTCTCCTGTCACTGCCCGTTCTGGTGCAGGCCCAGCCGTCCGATCAATACAAGCGCCGGTCGCAAGACACGTTTACCCAAATCGTGAAGGGCAACCTCTCGGTGGCCGAGGACCTGCTCGTCAGGTACAAGGCGGACTATCCTGGAGATCTGGAGGCGCTGTTTGTCGAAACCATGCTGCATGCGGCCTCCGGACGGATAGCAGATGCCCTGCGTGTGGCGCAAAATGCGGTGGCAGAGGGGCTCCCACCGGGCCGGTTTGTGGCCGGACCTCGAGAGATGATGACCGAACTCCGCGCCGATCCCAGCTGGAGCCGGTGGATAGATTCGCTGGATCTGCCGGTACTTCACGGACCCATGATCGGCAATTTGTCACCGGAATCGGTCGGGGTGTGGCTCCGGACTGATCGCGAACGGAGGGTGATCGTCGAGGCAAGAAGTCTATTCGATGCCACATCCGCCGTGAGGTCTACTGAAACCACCACAAAGGCGGCGGACGATTACACCGCGAAGCTAACGCTCACGGGACTGGCGCCTGGAACGCAGTACGTCTACCGGCTTGAAGTGGATGGTGCGCCCTACGCAGACAGCTGGTTTTTCGATACGCCGCCCCGGGAAGCATCGCCCGCGGTATTCCGGATTGCTTTCGGCGGCGGCGCCGGTTTTACCCCATGGTTCGAACCGATATGGGACGTCATCGGATCGCGCGACCCGATAGCCTTTCTCTTTCTCGGCGACAATGTCTACATCGACAACCCGACGTTGCCGGAGGTCCAGAAGTACACGTACTACCGGCGTCAGTCGCTGCCCCGCTACCGACAGTTCGTTGCCTCTACGGGAATCTATGCCATCTGGGACGATCACGACTTTACGACCGATGACGGCTGGGGCGGTCCGGAGATAGACAATCCGGCCTGGAAACGCGAGGTCTGGAATATTTACAAACAAAACTGGATCAATCGCTCCTTTGGTGGTGGTGAGGAGCAGCCCGGCGTCTGGTACTCCTTCAGCCTGGGAGATGTGGATTTCTGCATGCTCGACGGACGCTATTACAGGGAAGATCCGTCAAATGAGGCGCCGCGTTCGATGTTGGGGCAGGTCCAGAAACAGTGGCTTAAAAATGCACTTGCCGCGTCGGATGCCGTGTTCAAGGTTGTCGCTTCACCCGTGCCATGGGCGGAAGGGACCAAACCGGGCAGTCCGGATACGTGGGACGGCTATGCGGAAGAGCGAGAGGAGCTCTTTCGCTTTCTCGAAACGAGCAGGATCGATGGAGTGGTGTTGCTATCCGCCGACCGGCACCGCTCCGATCTCTGGCAAATTCCGCGTCCCGGCGGCTACGACTTCTACGAGTTCGAGTCGTCGCGTCTCACGAACGTCCACTATCATCAAGTGATGGAGGGAGCCGCGTTCGGTTACAACCAAAAGCCCTCTTTCGGTTTGCTTACGTTTGATACGGCGCGCGAAGATCCGCAGGTGACGTACGAAATTGTGAGCATCGACAACGAAACCGTTTTCACGTTCACATTGCCCTTGAGCCGGCTGTCGTTTCAACATCGGAGGCCGTAGGCGGGAACAGCTCCTCCAGCCGGCTGAACAGAAAGGCACGCGCCGCTTTCCATTCGCGGTTGACGGATCGAGGTGAGAGGCCGAGAATTTCGGCGGTTTCGGACACGGTCATGCCGCTGAAGAAACGGAGATAGATGATCCGTGCCATGGTCGGATCCTGCCGTTCGAGTGAATCGAGCACATGGCGTATGGAAAGCAGAAGCTGCGCATTCTCGCCGAGTAAACCGGAGGCGGTTTCGGGCAGCGCCTTGACGCTCGAAAGAGCAAGAGGCTCGGCACGGCCACCGCGCTTTTCGGCATGGGCGGCGCGCGCATAGTCGACCAGAAAGCGCCGCATGGTTCGGGCGGCAAGTACGAAAAAATGCCGCCGATCCTGCCACGAGATATCCGCATTTCCGAACAGACGTAGGTATACCTCGTGAACAACGGCCCGGGTGTCCAGCGTATGACCCGGCCGTTCCCGTTTCAGATAACTGCGAGCTATGATGACCAATTCCTGATATGCTGCGTTAAACAGCGCCTCTTCGGCAGCCTGGTCGCCTTCCTTGATGCGCTTCAGTAACGATGTAACCGGAACGTCCAACATGTTGCCGGGAAAGTGATAGGTTGGCAAGTGGTGGTAGTGAAGAGACGTCAGACACAAAAAAGAATAGCATGCATCTAGGGGAAACGCAACGCCTCCGGCGCGATAACGACCAAAAGCGCCCAGGGCACGCAAACCCCGATACCGAGTGTAGCGATTTGGATACACTGTCCGACATCTTTTATCGCCATATCGCACTAACCAGCGACCATCCACTCGGTCTGACGGTTTCAAAGGCCGAAGGCCCATTGATTATTCTGGAGGACGGCACCGAAATAACCGACCTGATCAGCGGAATTGCGGTATCGGCCGTCGGCCATCGGCATCCGAAAGTGGTCGAGGCAATCCGGCAACAAATCGATCGCCACCTCCACGTAATGGTGTACGGAGAGTTCGTACAGGAATCCCAGGTGCTGCTGGCTGAATTGCTGGCGGACCAACTGCCGGGGCCGCTGGATACGGTCTACTTCTGCAACTCCGGGGCCGAGGCCGTGGAGGGAGCGCTAAAAGTGGCAAAGAAGGCTACCGGCCGGTCCGGTATGGTGGCGTTTGAGGGTTCCTATCACGGCGACACGCACGGCGCATTATCCGTCACGGGACGGCAGGTCTATCGGAAACCGTTTCTTCCCCTTCTCCCGGAGGTGCGCTTTCTGCCGTTCGACGATCCCAATGCACTCGACCGCATCGGAAGCGACGATGCTTGCGTGATCGTGGAACCCATTCAGGGGGAGGGCGGGATTCGGGTGCCAGGCGATGCATGGATGCGAGCGCTTCACAAAAGATGCCGGGATGTAGGCGCATTGCTAATTTTTGACGAGATTCAGACCGGATTAGGCAGAACGGGCACACTTTTCGCTTATGAGCAGGTAGGGCTCGTACCCGACATCATGTGTTTGG
>CAZIIP010000159.1:4856-7796 GCA_964539455.1 uncultured Rhodothermales bacterium | reverse complement strand
ATAAAACGACCGCCGACTTCGTGCGGGCGTCACTTTTTCTGGCGCTTGGTGTGGGATTGTCGCTGGTGATGGTCGCCCACCCGTTTCTGGCTCAATGGGAATACAAAGCCTATACCATCAGGGGGGGAACGGGAGGCGGTATCAGCGGACTGGACTGGGAGTATGCCATGAACTGGAGCCAGGGATGGCTGGAGATGCTCACGCTGCTGATTTCAAATGCCGTCGGGGGGACCAGCCGGACAGGGCTGTACTGGGGACCCAAGCTGTTTACCGAAGGTCCGCACTACATCGGCGGAATAGCTCTCTCACTCGCCGCGATCGCGGTCGCGGGATCGAAAAAGCGTCTCGTGTGGATGCTTGCCGGGACCGCCCTGCTGTTTTCGCTTTTTTCCCTTGGAAGCAACGCGCCGTTCATCAATCGGCCGATGTTTGCGGTTTTCCCGCTCTTCGACGCCTTTCGCGCTCCCTCGCTCTGGTTGCACATTGTCGAATTGCTGATTGCCGTGCTGGCAGGTTTCGGAGCGGCACGCCTCTACGAACACTACAAGGCGGAAGATCTGAAGCAGCCGCTGATAGTTGTAGGCGCCATCCTCGCCGTCGTAGTCCTGCTTCTGGCAGGACGCGAACAACTCTTCGAGTTCTCGCGTCCGGGTGAACGACAACAAATCGCGGCGCAAATAGCGCAGATGAGCGGTGGAGCAGCCGGGGCAGATCCGCAAATTGCTGCGCAAGTCGAACGCGTTACGACGCAGCTGCATGAACAACGATCGGAGGCGTTCCGCAAGGATGCACTCCGCACCGCGCTCATTCTTGCACTCCTTCTGTCGTTGTTGTTCGGCATTCACACAAGGCGCATAGGCGTGCCGCTGGTTCTGGCAGGACTGGTGTTGCTTACGGCGGTAGACCTCTGGGGGGTAGGAAGAAGGTATTTTAGCAGAGAAGTACTACCGACGCGCACGGTCGAGGAACAGGTCCCTGAATATGCTTACGACACCTTCATCCAGGAACATGTGGCAGAAGCCGGCGGGCCGGGCCGCTTTCGGACACTCGACCTGTCGGGTGGACTGACCGATAACGCGCGTCCCGCCTACTTCTACGAAACGCTGAGTGGGTATCACGGTGCCAAACTTCGGGTTTACCAGAACTATCTCGATCACATTCTGGTCGATCCCGGTACGGGCCGTCTGACGCAAAACGGTCTCGATCTGACCAGCGTTCGATTCGTCGTTACCCGGCAAAGTCTGCCGGGTGCCCGAACCGTGTTTCATGACGAACAAGCGGGAATGCAGGTCTTCGAACGAACGAATACGCTCCCGCGAGCCTATTTGGTGGGTGACTATGAGGTGATCGCGGGAGAGGAGGAGACGTGGCGCATGCTGCGAGATCCCGCATTCGAACCGGCCGAAAAGGTTGTTCTGAAGGAGGAGCCGGAGGCCGGTATCGTTCCCGTCGATTCGCTATCGACGGCGAACGTCGAACTGGTGTCGTACGGACCGGATGAAATCGAATGGCAGGTGAATTCGGACGGCAGACGCATTCTGGTGGTCCAGGATGTCTACTACCCCGCCGGATGGTACGCGTACGTCGACGGCGAAGAGACGCCGATCATGCAGGCCAACCATTTTCAGCGAGCAGTCATTGTGCCCGAGGGGCAGTCTACCATACGCATGGTATTCGAGCCGGCCGGCTTCAGGCTGGGGATTGTTCTGTCCTGGATCGCCACCCTGCTCGTTTATGGCGGGGCGCTCGCACTGCTTGGAGTTGCCTGGTGGAAACGCCGCTCATGAAACGGGTACTGATACTGACCTACTACTTTCCTCCCGCCGGTGGTGCTCCGGTGCAGCGGGTGCTGAAATGGACCCGCTATCTTCCCGAATACGGATGGGAACCGGCGATCCTGACCGTGGCTGAAGGTGCGTTTTCAAGCCGGGATGAAAGCCTGTTCGACGAGCTTCCTCCGGCGCTCAAAGTTACCAGAACACGCTCGTGGGACCCGTTTCGCCTCTATGCGCTGGCAACCGGTAAGCCGGTATCTGAGGCACCTACCATCGGCTTCGCCTCCGACCGCCATGTCGATTGGCGCGAGCGTACCGCAAGGTGGATCAGGGCAAATCTTTTCATTCCGGACGCCCGCGTCGGCTGGGTACCCTTCGCGCGGTCTGCCGGACACAGGCTGCTCGCAGAGGAGGGGGCCGATGCGATTTTGTCGACCGGACCGCCGCACTCCGTTCATCTGGCCGCCCGCCACCTGAAGCGGAAACATGCCGTGCCCTGGGTTGCGGATTTCAGGGATCCATGGACGGAGAGCCATTACCTCTCCGGACTGTCCGAGTCCGCATGGACACGTCGCATCAATCGCATGCTGGAAAGAAAAGTGATGCGCGATGCGGATTTGCTCACGACCGTGAGTCCAACGCTCGTGAACCTGATCGCCGGCCGGTCAACCGGAACGCCGGTTGAATTGCTGCACAACGGATATGATGAACCGGATTTCGCATCCATTCGCCCAAAGCCTGCGGATCGGTTCACGATTACGTATGGCGGAAACATGGCGCCGGAGCAAAATCCGGTTGCACTGTGGGAGGTCCTCACATCCCTGCGAAATGAAGGCCGGTTGAAAGATCTTCGCATTCAGCTTGTCGGTGCGCAGGATGTTTCCGCCTATCGCAGCCTGGACAAGAATGGCCTGGCGGACGTCGTCAAAACGCGAGGTCAGTTGCCGAGAGCGAAGGCACTGGCAGCCATGGCGGATTCGTCGGTATTGTTGGTGGTCGTGAATCGTGTCGAAAGTGCGTCCGCTGCCGGCGTTCTGACGACGAAAGCGTATGAATACCTGCGTATCGGCTGGCCCGTTCTCGGCATTGGACCCGAAGGATCCGATCTGGAAAAGCTGCTGAAGGAGACGTCACGGGGTGTACAGATCGCTTACGACGACCGAGA
>CAZIIP010000159.1:0-4846 GCA_964539455.1 uncultured Rhodothermales bacterium | reverse complement strand
ATTTTGAAGCAGTACGAACGTTGGGCGAACGGTACCCTCGTATCACGGCCTCCGGACCCTTCGATAGCCAAATACCGGCGCCGTACGTCTGCCAAAAAACTTGCCGACAAGCTGACCGCCATTGCATCCTGACCGGCAAATACGGACGACTATGCACGTAGTAACCCTCGTAGGTGCCCGTCCGCAGCTTATCAAGGCTGCAGCCCTGCAGCGGGCCTTCCGGGATGCCGGCCTCAGGGAGACGCTGGTCCATACGGGGCAGCATTATAGCGCCGGTATGTCGGGGTCATTTTTCGAAGAGTTGAACATTGCTCCACCGGCCGTCAATCTCGAGGTCGGATCCGGCAGCCACGCGGTGCAAACCGCGGAAATGATGGTGCGGCTCGAAGCGTATCTACAGCCCAAATTGGAAATCGACGGCCTTTTGGTTGTTGGAGATACCAACACGACGCTTGCCGGTGCGCTTGTCGCCGCAAAGCTGGGTCTTCCGCTCTTTCACGTCGAGGCCGGTCTGCGTTCAGGAAATCGCAGAATGCCCGAAGAGATAAATCGCATCGTTACCGACAGGCTCTCCAACCTGCTTTTCTGCCCCAGCCGGTCGGCGGCAGACAACCTCAATCGGGAGGGGATTCGAAAGGGCGTGTTCACCGTTGGAGACGTGATGCGCGATGTGCTGGCACTCTATCGTCCGGAGGCCGAGCGGCGTTTCCCGGTCGGGCGGCTCAGAGCGCAATACGGGGCTTCCTTTTACCTCACAACCGTCCATCGACAGGAAAATACCGACGATTTGGGCCGATTTGAAACCATTCTGGACATTCTCGGCAGCTTGGACAAGCCGGTCGTCTGGCCGCTGCACCCGCGCATATCTGCGCTGCTTGAAAAACGCGGTCTCGATTTGCCCGGTACGGTGAAACCGATACCGCCCGTGGGGTACCTCGAAATGATCTCGCTCGTGCTTGCTGCGAAAGCTGTGCTGACCGATTCCGGTGGATTGCAGAAAGAAGCCCACTGGCTGGATCGGCCGTGTGTGACGTTGCGAGACGAAACGGAGTGGATTGAAACCAAAACCGGCGGATGGAACCGGGTCACGGGCATCGATGGCGACCGCGTGCTGGCGGCCGTCCATGCCCAGCCGGAAGTACCGAAACCGGAACTCTACGGTGACGGTACCGCCGGACGCCTGATTGCACGACTGATACGGGAGAATGGCTGACCGCATTACGTACCATATCTACCGGGTTCGCTCACGGCATTTCGGTGTCGATCATGCCGCCAATCGTGTGAGTTGAATGAATACTGGAATCGTCATACAGGCCAGAACCGGCTCCAGCCGGATGCCGGGAAAGATCCTCGAGCCGTTTTTTCAGGGGGCGTCGATCCTCGACCTGCTCATCCGGCGGCTGATCAACAACCGTGAGAAACTGCCCGTGATCGTCGCCACGACCGAGGCCGGCAGGGACGACGCCGTCTGCAGGCTCGCCGAGCGGCATGGCGTGGCATTCTTGCGCGGCCCGGAATCGGATGTATTGACACGTTTTCTTGACGTGGCACGGAAGTGGTCTCTGGGCGGCGTTGTGCGGGTATGCGCCGACAATCCTTTTTTGGACTTGCGGTTGCTCGAGGAGGTCGTCGAAGCCGCTGACGCGGACGGGAAAGCCGACTATGTCTCCCACCGCCTTGGACAAACGCCCGCCATCCTCACGCATTACGGCTTTTTTTGCGAGTGGGCGGCCGTATCTGCGCTCGACCGAATACGCGCCGAGTCGGAAGAGCCGGCTGATCGCGAACACGTGACACGGTATCTGTACCGAAATGCATATGCGTTCGACATCCAATGGCTCGATGCGCCAAAGGAACTGGAAAACAATACCGGGATCCGGTTGACGGTAGACACATTGGAAGACTTCCGGATGGCGGCACAGTTGTACGAGAGGGTGATGGCGGAGGAACGAGAACCAACCGTAGTCTCCGTGCTCAAGGTCATCGGGAAATACCCCGCCTACCGCAGTGCAATGTCTGAGCAAATTGCCCGACACACCAAGTAGATGCCTCATACCTACATCATTGCCGAGATAGGGCAGAATCACAACGGATCGGTCGAGACGGCGCGACGGCTCATCGATATGGCGGCGCTTTCAGTGAAAGATGAGTTGTGGGACAGGCCGTTGCCCGGTGTCGACGCCGTCAAGCTCACGAAAAGAGACCTTGCCCGCGAGCTGGCCGGTTCGATGGCAAACAAGCCCTACGATAACCCCCATGCATACGGCGAAACATATGGTGCGCATCGTGCCGCACTCGAGCTGACCGACGAGGAGCATGCGGGACTCTGCAGGTACGCCCGAGACAAGGGGCTCGGGTTTATCGAGACACTCTGTGCGCCGGGCTGTCTCAGCCTGTTGAAACACGTTACCCCCGACCGGCTGAAGGTGGCGTCCCGCGACCTGACGAACCTGCCGCTTCTGGAAAGCATGGCGGAGACGAAAATTCCGATGATTCTTTCCACAGGCATGGCCTCTATCGAGGAGCTCGATGAAGCCGTCTCGTGTATCAGCCGCCACCAGTCCGATATAGCGATCCTACACTGCCTGTCGCAATACCCTGCCGATTACCGTCACATTCATCTCAGAACCCTCGACCTGCTGAAACGAAGGTATCCGGAAGTCACGATCGGGTATTCGGACCACTCAATCGGTATCATGGTACCGGTAGCGGCCGTCGCGATGGGCGCCGAAATTATCGAAAAACACATTACGCTCGATCGTGGAATGAAAGGATCCGATCACTACGGATCTCTCGAAGCGGATGGTCTGCACCGGATGACGCGCGACATCAGGAATCTGGAACTGTCGTTTGGCCGGGAACGGACGGAACCGCCTCCCGTGGTTCGGGAAACACGAATCAAGCTTGAACGCTCCGTTGCGACGAAACGATATCTGCCTGCCGGACATCCCGTAAGCGAAGAGGACCTCTGTTTGCTTAGTCCAGGGGATGGGCTGAAATGGTCGGAACGCAATAAGATCGTCGGCAAGCGACTGCTGAACAATCTTCCGCAACACGAAATCATCTATCCCGGGGACGTAGAATGATCGGCAATATAAAGCTTGTGTTTACCGACATCGACGGCGTCTGGACAGACGGCGGAATGTACTATGACGGAAGAAGCAACGAACTCAAACGCTTTCATACGGGCGATAGTGCCGGCGTATTGTTTTGCCGATTGCATGAGGTCCCCGTTGCCATTCTCACCGGTGAAGACAGCCCGATCGTCACCAGACGCGCAAACAAGCTTGGCATCAGCCTCGTGGTGCTCGGGGCACGCGACAAACTGAAGGAAGCCTCTGCGATCTGTGCAAAAATGGGGATTGATCTGCGCGCAACAGCCTATATCGGAGACGATATCAACGACATTCGGCTGCTCGATGCCGTGGGCTGCGCCGCGACCGTTCCTTCTGCGCCGCCGTACATCAAGTCACGCGTAGCCTATACTACCCAGAAAGACGGCGGTGAGGGCGCTTTTCGGGAGTTTGTAGAGCACCTCCTGGAAAAGAACGGCATGATGGAAGAGACGCTCCGGAAATACCTCGACCACTCTTCGGAAGAGTAGGGCCCTATTCCGGTTCTCTCGAGAGCTGCTGTAGAACTTCCAGCATGCGATCGCAATTTCCGCCGTCGTCCGGACCGAGCACGTTCACGGCCAGACGGTAATTCTCGTCGATCCATGTATCCAGGGACCGCGTCCACTCTTCAAAAGATGGAACGGGCCGGTCGGCGTGAAAGACGGACGGTGTTTGTCTCAGATCGAGCAAATTCAGGTGAAGCGGGTCGAAAACGATGAGCGGCACCCGGAGGTGCATGATCTCCCAGGCGACCGTGGAAAAGCAGGTCCCGCCGAAATCGCATGCTACGATGGATGCATGCAGGTTGCCGGAAGTTTTTATGAGATCCGACGCGATCGAGACTTCTCGGAACGCCGACTCGTACAATCCGTCGTCCGGCTCCCGCGGATGCAGTCTCACGGCACAGGAAATACCGTTTGCCCGGCAAAAATGCGCCAGCAAACGTGCCGTTTCCTCTCTGCTCCGCTCGTTTTGTTGGGGCTGCGAGGCAAAAAGCAACACGGGACGGTCCTCTCGTTCCCGGAACGCGCGGATGGCGGCGTCCGGGACCGGTTGTCTGATCTCGTCGTTCAGCAAGCGGCCAACCACATGAACCCTGTCCGGTGGATAATGGCTCTGCCCCACCAGGTAGTCCCGGGTCGGTTCGCTCCAGACCGCCATGTGATCCGGTATGCCATGGGGCACGTCCGATGTGTCGTACCGGTAGTCCACGTTGTGCGGCGCAATGGCGCCATGCTGATAGCCGACGGCCGGAATGCCCGCGCGTTTGCATTCTTCGGTGAATACCCGGCCGACGTTGTTTGCCTCCGAGGAAATGCAGGCATAACGTGGATTGACGCCGGACAAATACCTCCGGAATACCGACCGGTAGAGGTCCCAGACGGCTACGGAAGGCGCCAGACGTGCGATCGATGCAGCAAGCAGGCGGTGCCAGCGGTCGTTGCCGAAAGGAAATTCCCAATCATGGTTCAACGCTACGGAGAATCGCCTGCGACAATAGAGCAGGTTCTTCCGGAGTTGCAGGGCGAGCGACGGCCGGCGTAACAACGCACGTATGAGCAACACGTCGGTCGATACGGTCGGGTTCGCCCGTTCGGTTTGAAGATCCACATGCGCCTGTCTGCTCAATCCGGCGTTGGGCAACGGGATGAACTCGACCCGCAGCACATCGGCCGGATCGAGCCGGTCGAGCAGTGGACCGAACTGGCGGTCCCTCAGCATGCCCTGTT
>CAZIIP010000158.1:0-7805 GCA_964539455.1 uncultured Rhodothermales bacterium | reverse complement strand
ATCATCTGATCGACTTCCGGTCGGGGAACAAGACCGAAGAGGTGCTCCGGCATCGGGCATGCAGATGGTCTGAAGCGATGCCGCGTCTTTTTGTAGCACTGGATCTTCCCGAGAAACACTACGCGGCTTTCGAACACACGCAAAAGCCGGTAGGGGGTGTTCGTTGGGTTCCGCTTCAGCAGTTGCACCTTACGCTCCAGTTTCTCGGAAACGTTTCGGAAGAAGTAATCCCTCCCCTGAAGCATGCATTGGCACGCGTCTCGGGCAGGCCGATCACGTTGTCGGCCGATCGTTTCGACATCTTTCCGTCGCTTCGCAAAGCGCGGGTACTTGTGATCCGGTTTGCCCCCTGTGAGGCACTCGATGAACTGCAGCGGCAGGTCGTCAGTGCAACGCAGTCCGCCGGCCTGTCGGCCGACCGTCAATCGTTCAAATCCCACGTTACGGTCGCCAGGTTGCGCTCCGTGTCACTTGAAACCGTTCATTTCTTGCTGGAACGCCCCATACCCGTAACCACTCCGATACGGTTCGAGACTTTTTATCTATATCAGAGTCATCTGGATCGCAAGGGGGCGAGGCACGAAAGGCTGGCAACCTTCGCCGTCGAACAGGCCGGCTAGGGTGCAACCGGCCGAAAGTCTCTGTCGATCGTCTCCGGATTTTCGATCCAGTCTGCAACAAAGATATTGAGTATCCAGCGTGTGGCACCAGAGCTCCGGATCACCACTACGCGTTGAGATAAACACCATAACGGCGTTCCATCCGCAATCATTCTGAAGATCTGGTCACACCCGCTTGCTCCAATGTCTGCGTAGTCCGACTGGAAAACCAGCTGCCGGTCGTTGAAGCGGAAGCTTACCTCGGCATTGTTGCCACCGAAGGTAAGCGGGCGGGTGTTTCCGAGGTGCACTTCACCCGCAAAACGCAACGAATCCGTTTCGGGTGCGTAGGGCTTTTGACGCGCAGGTTCCGGACCGCAACCGATGAGGAATAGACCTGGCGGTACAACAGCCGGATGCGAAATTATGACGGGTATGCTGAATCGATACAACTTCTGCAGCAGTGGTGAAGTTCAAGCTGGAAGTCCGCCATACGCGGAATACCGGAAAGGGAATTCTCGCAGCACATGACTCTTTTCATTCTAAACTGAATCCTTCATGTCCTTCGATCTTGTCGACTTCGAGAAAGACGTCGTAGAGGCCAGCCACGAAAAGCCGGTACTCGTTGATTTTTGGGCGCCCTGGTGCGGGCCTTGCCGGATGTTGAGTCCCGTGCTCGAGCGGCTCGCCCAGGACCACGCCGGCGCCTGGAAGCTCGTCAAAGTGAACTCGGACGAGCACCAGGAATTGTCCGCGCGATACGGGGTTCGCGGTATCCCGAATGTGAAGCTTTTTGTCGACGGACTGGTGGTGGATGAGTTTACCGGTGCGCTTCCCGAGCATGCCATTCTACAGTGGCTCGAGACCGCCGTACCGACCGAGACGACCAAACTGGTTGAAAATGCGCGCAGCGAACTGGCGGCGGGTGAAGGTATCCGCGCCCGCAGGATCCTGGAGGATGCACTTTCCCGGGATGAAACAAATGCGGCAGCGCGCATCCTGCTGGCGAAACTGAAGGTGTTCGACGATCCTGAGGGAGCGCTGGAACTGGTGGAGGGCATCGATCCGCCATCGGGCGGGGATGCCCAACTTGCCGAAGCCGTCGAGTTGATCGCGGGCGTATTGTCTATGCCGGATGACGGAGAACACGGCTTGCCGGAGGGTCCGGGCAAGTCCGCTTATGTGGAGGCGCTCGCTGCGCTAAGGGACCACGACTATGAGACGGCGATTGCCGAATTGCTGGATGTCCTTTTGAAAGATCGATTTTATGCCGATGACGCCGCTAGAAAGCTCGGTCTCGCCCTCTTCACGCTGCTCGGACCGGAGCATCCTGTCACGCTTGCCAAGCGAAAGATGTTCAACATGTACCTCTACTAGGAGTCTGTCGGACTTAAAATGTACCCTTTGTTTTTATTGAACTTAAGTGCGATTAGCGTCGCGACAGATTTATTGTAAATAAATAACTTACGCCAAAATTCCGACCGCCTACTAGAATCCGTTCAGGCTGCGGCCGGCTCCTGGTCGCGGTATTGTAGTTCGTATAGCTTCCGATACAGCCCATCCTGGGCAAGCAACTCCTGGTGTGTACCGCGCTCGCGGATCTCCCCTCTGTGAACGACAAAAATCTGGTCGGCATTTTGGATCGTCGAGAGGCGGTGCGCGACCGCGATGGAGGTGCGTCCCTGCATCAGCCGTTCCATGGCGTGCTGAATGAGCGTTTCGGTTTCCGTATCGACACTTGAGGTCGCTTCGTCCAGCACCAGGATCTCGGGATTGTAGACGAGCGCCCGGATGAATGACAGGAGTTGCCTTTGACCATGGCTCAACGAGGAACCGCGTTCTTTCACATCCTCCTGAAAACCGTTGGGGAGTCGCTTTATGAAACGGGTGGCACCCACTTCGGCAGCGGCTTGCTCGATCATGTTTTGGGTGATGTTCCCGTCTCCAAGCGTCAGATTGTCTTCGATTGATCCGGAGAAAAGAAATACGTCCTGCAGGACCAGTCCGATGTGCCCCCTGAGTTCCTTCAGCCTGACGTCACGGATGTCAATCCCATCGATCGTTATGCTTCCTTTTTGGATGTCGTAGAACCGCATCAACAGGTTGATGATGGTCGTTTTTCCCGAACCTGTGGCACCGACAAGTGCGACGGTTTGTGCAGGACTGACCTCGAATGACACGTCCTTGAGAATCCAGTTGGGCTCTTCCCCTTTCGGAAGATCGCGATCGTAGGTAAACCAGACGTTCTCGAATCGTATGCGCCCCTCGGGTGCGGGAAGTGCGACCGGATCGGAACGTTCGGGTATTTCGATGCCCAGATCCGTAACACTGAACAGCCGCTCGCTGGCTGCCATGGCTCCCTGCAGGGTGTTGTATTGCTCGGAGAGTTGGCGAATCGGTTCGAAAAACTGCCGGACATACTGAACGAAGGCAATCACGACACCGACCGTCAACCCCCCACTGATCGCCTGAAATCCGGAAAACGAGAGCACCACGGCGACGGCGAGCCACGCGATGATATCGACGGACGGCCAGAAGAGCGCGAAGTAAAAGATCGTTTTGATCTGAACTTTGCGGTGATCGTTGTTCACTTCGGTGAATCGTCTCAGCTCTTCATCTTCCCGATTGAATAGCTGGACAATGCTCATGCCTGTCACATGCTCCTGAATAAAGGCATTGAGTCGGGCAATCTGGCGCCGGGTTTCCCGAAAGGCATCTCTCACCCTTTTGCGGAATTCGAATGTAGACCACACCATGATCGGCATCACCGCCAGGGTCAACAACGCCAGTTTCCAGTTCAGGGTAAACATGAAAAAGGCGATGAACACGAGTTTCCCAAGGCTCCCGAGAATGCGCACGATACCGGCGGAAAGCACGTCATTCAGTGCTTCGACATCGTTGGTGGTACGCGTGATCAGCCGTCCGATCGGGGTACGGTCGAAGTAATGGAGGGGCAGACCGAGGATCTTTCGAAAAACACTGATCCGGATGTCGTAAATCGCCTGCTGGCCGATCCACTCCGTGAGGTAGCCGCTTCCGACGGTCACGATGGCCTCGGCAAACAACACAAGGAACAGAATCGCGACCATCCGCAAGAGGCCGTCCATGTCCGAATTGACGATGTGGTTGTCAATCGCTATCTGGATCAGGCGCGGCCGTAGCGGTCCGAGATAGGCGCCGGCCACGACCAGAACGAGTGCCAGCAGCACCCACCATCGGTAGGGACGCAGAAACGCCAGAATGCGCATCATCAAGCGCCCGTCGTAGCCCGTGGCGTTCGTTTGCTTTTCGCTTTTTTCGGCCATTCGGGTCAGCGTATCCGTAATTCGGTTACGAGATTATGTCCGATATCGTGTTGGAGGCACGGATAGTTCAAATAAGTGCTTCCAGTTCTTCCTCGAGCAACTGTTTGCGATACAGATCGGCGTACAATCCCCCGACAGCCAGTAATTCCTCGTGGGTACCGCGTTCGATCACTTCGCCCTCATCCATTACGAGGATCAGATCGGCATCCTGGACGGCTGAAATTCGGTGGCTTACGATCACGATGGTTCGCTTTCCGTAATGGGACCGGACGTTTTTCAGGATTGTGGATTCCGTTTTGGTGTCTACCGCGGAAAGTGCATCGTCCAGGATGAGTATCCTGGGATTTGTCACGATGGCCCGTGCGATAGAGGTCCGCTGTTTTTGTCCGCCGGAGAGCGTAATGCCGCGCTCACCGACCATCGTCTCATAGCCTTCCGGGAAATCCTCTACATTCTCGCTAAGATCCGCTTCGACGGCCGCTTTTTCGATTTCGCGGGCTTTCGCCGTGGCCATCCCGAATGCGATGTTGTTGCCGACCGTATCGGAGAAAAGGAATACGTCCTGGGGTACATAGCCGATGGCGGACCGCAGTGTCCGAAGCGGTATTTCCCGAACGTCTCTTCCGTCAATCCGCACCGTTCCCCGGGAAGCTTCCAGAATTCTCGGAATCAAATTCACCAGGGTAGTTTTGCCGGAGCCGGTCCGCCCGACAATGCCGAGTGTCGCTCCGGCGGGGACCTCGAAACTCACATTGCGCAGAATGTCGATGTGGTCTGCATCATAGGCAAAACCGACGTTTTCGAACCGGAACCTACCGGAGATTTCCGTGATATTCGGGTCGGTCCGGTCCGAATCGGCAATGGCCGGTTTCGTATCGAGCACTTCGAACAGCCTGCCGGCTGAAACATTTGCGCGCTGGATCATGCTGACCACAAATCCGAACGACGCAACCGGCCATGTCATCAGTGTCACGTAAATGATATACTCTGCAATGTTACCAACCGTGATGCGACCCTGCATGGCCTGGATGCCTCCGACCCACACCACAATGATGATGGCAGCGCCAATCAACAGGATGAAAACGGGAAAGAAGCCGGCGTTTACGCGGGCGAGCGAGAGGTTTTTAGACCGATAGCTCTCACTTTCGCGATCAAATGCTTCCGACTCGAAACGCTCCCGGGTGTAGGCCTTCAGGACGCGGATTCCGGACAAGGCTTCCTGGACACGGCTCGTCAGACCGGCATATTGCTTCTGTACCGCTTCGCTGCGCGAATGAATCATGCTTGCCATGAAGAAGATGGCGATTGCCAAAAGCGGCATCGGCATCAAGGCATAAAGCGTCAATTGCGGCGAGATGATCAGCATTGCGGTGAGGGCCGCCAGGACAAATACGGCCGCTCGTGTCGCGTACATAAGCGCCGGACCGACATACCGTCTAATCTGTTCGATATCGCTGGTCGAACGGGTGATAACGTCACCTGTAGAGTAATGTTGGAAAAACGAGGCGGGCAAGGTCTGGATATGGCCATACAGGCGGTTGCGCAAATCATATTCGATGTGCCGGGATGCCACGACTACGGTTTGGCGAACGAGGAAAAGGCAAACGCCGCCCAGCAAACTCAATCCCAGAATGACGGCCGCATCGAGCAAAAAGGAGTTGATGAACCGGCTGCTCAAAAAAGGCGCGGCCGCAGTTCCGCCATACAGGCGGGAGAGGGCTACCATGCGCGGAATGGCGTCGACAGCCTGTCGCACCACGGCTGGAATCATCACGGCAAACGCAGCCGAAATGACGGATGCCAGCAGACCCGGAATGAGCAGGTGCCGGTACTTCCAAAGGTAGGGATTCAGTCGTGCAACCGGGCGGGACAAGGGGCAGAAGCAAGATGATGTTGACAATGGACGGCATCTGCTAACGCCCGCACACGGTCAGCGTTTCATACCCGGACATATCGACGTCCAATGGGCGAATAGCGGGGGATCGGCAATCGTGTGCAAGTTATATCGCGCTACGCAACCCGAACGATCCATCCTTCCGGTATGGGTGCACCTCCGCGAACGTAAGCTGCGGCGAGTCGCAACAGTCGCCGTTGCTCCGGCCAGACGAGCCGGTCCGCCGCTTCGCCGGGAGGCAGCCACGCATACGTATCGTGTTCGTGATTGAGGACCGGATCGTTTGAAAGCTTTGCGGCAAACGCAGGAACGAGATTCACGGTGTCCGATTCCCCATTCGTAGAAGCAGTGGACCGACGGAAGCACCCAGGTCAGATCCGGGGTCATGCCCGGCTCTTCTCGAATTTCGCGCATGGCGGCTTCCCATGCGTTACTCTTCTTCAGATGAGAGCAATACCGCCGGCACATTTTGCTCCCTCACCAACGCATTGAAGGCTGGAAGATCGCCGGAGAACAGGTTGTCGAGTATCTCGAGTTGCGCATCGATTTGCTCGATCAATTCGTCTCTCACATCGACGGCCTGATCGGTTGGACGGTAGTTGCCCACCGCCACGGTCCTTCCGAGAGCGCTCAACTTGTTGTTGAGCCGGATCGGGAAGTTCAATGGATCCTGTCTGCTACGGTTTTTGGTTTGATAGAGCGTTTCCTCTACCTGTTTCATGCGGCTCAGAATCCCGTCGGCCGCCTCGTTCAGTTCCGCTTCGGCTTCGCGCCCCTCGACCCGTTCCATGATCGCATTGATCTGGTCCCGCGCTTCGCGGATGTTCACAATCGCCTCATGCGTCTCCGTCAGCTTGTCGCGCACCTCTTCCAAAAAGTCGAACTGTGCAATGTAATCGGATTGTGATGCATCGGCACGCGGATCAGCGAGGACCTCGAATTCTACCGAACGCGAGACTTCCCCGACCGTGAGCGTTGCCTGGTACATGCCGGGAACGGCCAGCGGCCCGGTCAAACCTCCCGCCCACATGATCAGACCTTCGAAGCCCTTTGCATCCGGATATCGGAGATCCCAGACAAACCGGTTCAGTCCTTTCGCCGGCTTCAAGCTCGTGCGCTCATCCGTATCGGTGGACTTGAATGCCCGTATAAACGTGCCGTTTTCTTCAAACAGCTCAAGTTTTACTTCCGTGGAGTCGGCCGGCTTCTCCTCCAGTACATAATGCAGCACGACGCCGGACGGAGGATTTTCTCCAGCAAATCGACTGCCGCCGTAGCGGCCACCCGGCAGACGGTAGGCGGGGCGCGGTTGAAGCAACCGGGCGGCTCCATTATCTCCTTCCTCGTCGTTGAGCAACTGGCGAAGGACGGACAAATCATCCAGAATCCAGAATGCACGTCCCTGCGTTGCGACTATCAGATCGCCTTCCTTAATGGTCAGGTCGGTGATGGGAACCACCGGGAGGTTAAGCTGAAACGGCACCCAATCCGCTCCGTCGTTGAATGAAACGTACATGCCGCTTTCGGTGCCTGCGTAGAGCAACCCGGGGCGATCAGGATCCGCTTCGATCGTGCGGGTGAAATGGTCCTCCTCGATGCCGCCCGTGATGCGCTCCCATGTGCGGCCAAAATCTACCGTTTTGTAGAGATAGGGACGAAAATCGTCACTTTTGTATCGCGTCGCCGCCACGTACACTCCGCCGGGTTCTGCCGGATGGATGACAATGTCATTTACCATCATCCACTCGGGAAACATGGACTCGGGGGGTGTTACGTTCATCCATGTTCCACCTCCGTCGCGTGTCAAGTGGATCAGGCCGTCGTCGCTACCGCACCAGATAACGCCGGCCTCGTGCACGGACTCTGCGACGGCAAAGATGGTCCCATAATATTCGACACCGGTATTGTCTTTGGTGATCGGGCCACCGGAGGGACCGAGCGTCGACGGTTCGGCGCGCGTCAGATCCGGACTGATCGCTTCCCAGTTCTGGCCCTCGTTCGTCGTGC
>CAZIIP010000157.1:0-7891 GCA_964539455.1 uncultured Rhodothermales bacterium | reverse complement strand
GATAACAAAAATGTACGACGGTTCGGTGGTGGAGACATCACCCTATAAGCGGAAAGCGACTAACGCCGCTCATTGCCGGGATGGTCCGGGTCATAGTCCGGATTTGGCGTATCCGGGACCGGTGCATCCGTAGCCTGGCGCCACTCGACCAGCCGATCGTGCAACCGCTGCACGATTTCGGGTCGCTCTTCCGAAAGGTCCGTGGTTTCACCCAGGTCGTCTTCGAGGTTGTAGAGCTCCGGATCTCCATCTTCGAAATATTCGATGAGCTTCCAGTTTCCCATGCGTATCGCACTTGCCGGCGTCGTCCTCCAGGGGGTGTCCGAAAGACCACCCCTGTACGCTTCGAGATAGGCAGGGAAGTGCCAGAAAATAGCCTCCCTGTCGGGGGAATCCTCTCCCCTGAACAACGGGAGCAAACTGATTCCGTCGTTTTCCCACGCGTCCGGATCTCCGCTGGCCAGTTCAATGAGGGTGGCATAGAGATCAAGGCCAATCGCAGGTGTCTCCGTTGCGGTCCCCGGTGCCGACACTTCCGGTGATCGAACGATCAACGGCACCCGGATTCCACCCTCATAAAGCATGCCCTTCGCACCTCGCAACGGATAGTTGCCGGTAATGGCACCGTGACCGCCGTTGTCGGAGAAGAAGATCACGGTCGTATTCCCGGCGATTCCGAGACTGTCTACTGCCGCGAGAACCCTGCCCACACTCCGATCCAGACTATGGATCATGGCGGCATACTCCGCATGGTTGTGGAGCGAATCAGCCTGCCTGTTTTCGTAGAGTGCCACGAGTGAGTCGGGTGCCTGAATCGGCGTGTGAACGGCAAAATGAGGCAAATACAGAAAAAACGGTTGGTCCGCATGCCGGCGCAGCCACCGCAGCGCCTCGTCGGTGAGACGATCCGTCAGATAGTCTCCTTCCTTCCCGTCGAGCCGAGCCGCACGCAACTGCGCTTCGCTTCTTTCATATGGAAAAAAGTACGAGGCCGGATGGCCGGCCGGTCCGACACCCACATTGACCTCAAATCCCTGGTCTTCAGGCTGCGCCCCGGTATGACCGAGATGCCATTTGCCGAAGTGCCCGGTTGCATACCCGCGCGTCTGTAGCACCTCTGCAACCGTCACGAAAGCCGTATCGAGTGTCGTCGTGTTGGGGGTAGGAATCAGTTTGCGATGGACGGAGGACCCGCGTTCGGCACTCGCTACGGTGAAAATGCCGTGCCGCGGCGTGTATTTACCTGTTATTAGCGACGCCCTTGAAGGCGCACAATTCGGGGCGTTGGCATAGGCATTGGAGAACAGCAGACCGTCCTCCGCAAGCCGGTCGATGTTCGGCGTACGGTAGTACGAACTACCCATTACACCAAGATCCGTCCATCCCAGATCATCGGCCACGATCAGAATGATGTTAGCCCGCTCGCTCTGCCCCTCACCCGGCGAACAAGCGTAGCAGAGAACAAGACCTAGACAGATACTGCCCAGCAAGTAGCGGATGCGCATAGTCGTGCCGTGAAATTTGCCGTTCGGTGCCGGAGTATCCATTTAATATGAGATCTGAAACGACCCGGTGCAACCCGGTGCTTTACGTTCTTCCTCCCTTTCGCTATAACACGATTGATGTTGTAACATTTAATGTCTGTACACGTATTAATGTAGAGGTAGATGATTTATGCGACTTGAGAGCGAAATACATCAGAAGCAGTTCGCGAGCCCTGCGCAGAAACTCGGCGTGAACCTGTTGTACACGGGTGCCTGGATGCACGGCCGCATTGCCGCGTGGCTTCGGTCATACGGACTATCACATCAGCAGTATAACGTGTTGCGCATTCTTCGGGGCGCGCACTCGGAGTGTGTTTCGGTGGCTTATGTGGCCAAGCGGATGCTCGACCGTGCATCGAACGTTTCCAGGCTTGTCGAACGGCTTCGCCGCAATGGATACGTCGAACGCACGGAATGTCCGGAAGACCGACGCGCGGTTGATCTTGCGATCACCGATTCCGGCCTTTCGCTGCTCGAATCGCTCGACCATTCGGAAAACGAATGGCTTTCCGACCTCAGTCATCTCAGCACGCGGGAGGTCAGACAACTCAACCGGCTGCTCGATGCGGTGCGGGGCGAAAGTGCATCTTCTTCCGAATTGGCGTTCGACCCACGCCCGTGATCGATCGACAGTACTTCAGGTCGATCGATTTCCGCCACCCGATATGGACCGGCGGTGTTCTTTTCGAGGTCGCCACCGACACTCCCGGTTTTCTAGTGGATGAATCGCTGGAAAAACTGGGTAGCACCCTCCGGCTGCCCCCGCGGTACGAGCGGCGTCGTGCGGAGATCGAAGCCGCCTTGCCCGCACTTGAAATCGGTAAATCCGCATAACCCAGGTGCAACGCCTCCTCAAAGCGATAGGCGTGCGTACTGACAAATCACACGAACAATGAAAATTCTAGGTATCGCAGGAAGTCTGAGAGAGAATTCCTACAACAAACGTCTGATAGATGCTGCAACACGGGAGGCACCACAAGGAGTGACGGTCATTCCCATTCCGCTGAACGATTTACCCGTCTTCAGCGAGGACGTGGAAGCGGGCGGTGATCCGGATGCGGTCGTACGATGGAAAGACGCCATCATGCAATCGGATGCACTGCTTTTTGCTTCTCCCGAGTACAATTCCAGCGTAAGCGGTGTATTAAAAAACGCCATCGACTGGGCTTCGCGCAAGCATGGACAGCACCGTATTCTACAAAACAAGCCTGCCGCAATCGTTGGAGCATCCACCGGACGATTGGGGACCGCCCTGTCACAAAAACACCTTCGTCAGATTCTGTCACACATCGGTGCGCAAGTGCTGACAAAACCCAATCTGTATGTGTCAAACGCCGGAGAGGAGTGGACGGACGGCACAGGATACTCTGCGGGTACGACCGACCGCCTCCGCAAGGTGTTGGAAGCGCTAGTGCGTTGGACGGACTTGTTGCGTGACTACGGTTCGAGGACTTGAGCCGTTACCTGCAGGATGTAGTGCCGTTTGCCGCCGGCTAGAATAGAATGCCCAGTCGAAGGGATACCGATCGGGCCGTATGGTCTTCATTCGGGATGAAAGTCAGACCCTGAAGCGTGATCTCATCCTCGGTTATGCCGGCTGCATCTATTGCATAGCGGAATTCAGGCATTACATGAAAGCCGAGCAGATTGACCTCTGCTCCTACGCCGACATTCAAGCCGTAGCTGAAATTTTTGAGATTACGTGCAAAGTCCGTGCTAATGTTGCCTTGCTCCAACACCCGAAATTCCGGACCACCGAAAACATACGGCTTGATGATAGGCAGGTTCAGACGAAGACGCACATCGACGGGAATGGCAATGTTGACGATGTTGAAGTCGTCCGTAACGGAGTCAATTTCGTCCTCGAAGCTTTGAGAAAATTCGTTACCCGTCGGAAAGCCCCCCTCGAAAAGCGGTCCGGAGTCCACATAGTATAGTCCGGGGCGAATGGCGATGAACCCGGCAGCCATGTCCAGAAATACCCCGACATGCCAGCCGGTATGGTTGTCGTAAGCGGTACGGGCATCTGCATTGTTGACGGCACCACGGACGTCGTCGATCGAGGTATAGTTAAGTCCGGCGGCCGCACCAAACCGGATCTGGGCGTTTGCCCGATAAGAGTGACTGAGTAGACAAACGAGGGCCGACGCCGTGACCAGTACGATATGGGAGCTTCGGTTCAGAATCATGGTTTTTTTCTTCCGTGAAACAAACAGCGATCCGCGTGCACGAACCGTTCGGAGCGGGCGCATGGCCCTGGATATTCGTAACCGCGCGCAACATGCAACTTCGAGGATGGGGTCAAGGTTGCAGGACGGGAGTATGCAACTGAACCTTGTCCGCCAATCCGGAACCTTTTTCCCAAGGCCGCCAACTATTTGTCCGATAGTATGAAAATCGGGATTACGTGTTATCCAACATACGGGGGCAGCGGCGTCGTTGCGACCGAGTTAGGCAAGGCGCTCGCGCGCCGCAATCATGAAGTGCACTTCATCGCCTATGCACCGCCCCAACGCCTGAACTTCGTCGACGAAAATATTTTTTTTCATGAGGTAAGCGTGAACAGTTATCCATTGTTCGCCTATCCGCCGTACAGCCTCGCACTGACGAGCAAAATGGTCGACGCGGTCAAGTATGAAAAACTGGATCTTTTGCACGTGCACTATGCCATCCCGCATGCAACCAGCGCCGTGCTCGCCCGCTCAATTCTGGCCGATGAAGGTATTCACGTTCCGGTGGTCACGACATTGCACGGTACCGACATTACGCTGGTAGGCCAGGATGCCTCTTATGCGCCGGTCGTCCGGCACTCGATCAACCAGTCGGACGCCGTAACAGTGGTCTCGGATTATCTCCGACGGGAAACGATCGAACATTTTCATGCAGAGGGGCACATCGATGTGATCTACAACTTCATCGACGCAGTCCGCTTCAAACGGCAGGACAAATCGCATTTTCGACAAGTTTTATGCCCTGGTAAGAAGAAAATTCTCATTCACGTATCCAATTTCAGAGCGGTCAAGCATGCGCAGGATGTCGTGCGCGTCTTCGCCCGCGTCCTGGAACGCGGGGTTGCGTCGCGATTGGTGTTGGTAGGTGACGGACCCGACCGTGCACCGACGGAGCAGTTGGCACGCGAAATGGGTGTATACGATGAAGTTCGGTTTCTCGGAAAACTGGAACCGGTCGAGGAGGTTCTTTCGATTGCGGATGTCATGCTGATGCCCTCAGGTTCCGAGACTTTCGGTCTGGCTGCCCTCGAGGCAATGGCTTGCGAGGTACCCGTCGTTTCATCGGACATCGGTGGCTTACCGGAACTGAATGTGCATGGTGAAACGGGTTATCTTTGTAAGCTTGGTGATATCGACGCCATGACCGAGGCGGTCGTTGACATCCTCTCGGATGAGGCAAAACAGAAGAAGATGGCAGAGGCCGCTAGAAAACGGGCGGTGGGAATGTTCGACGCCGCCCAGATCGTCCCGCAATACGAGTCGGTTTACGAGCGCGTCATGTCGATGTATCATCGAATCAGCCAGTTGCATGTGCCTGACATCAACCTGAAGCTTCCGAATTCCTGAATGCCGCTCCGCAACCTCATAAGCAAGCGCAAGAGCATTTATCCCCTGCAAAGCCACCTCCGTGAGTATCTGGAGGCTTACGGCCGCATCGTGAATTCGGGGGTCCGTTACGAAGACCTACACCGCTACAAGGAGTCCACGCCGCTTTATGACGAGCGTGGCAAGGATACGCTCTGGTCGACCGTGCTGTATCCACCCTCGGAGATGCGTGAGATTTTCGACCAGTTGCTGCTTCATTATGCCCATTTGGAAGCGGCCGGCGATCTGTCGGGGATGCGTCACTTGTCCGTCGATCGCGTAGACGTCTGCCTGTACGCAAACACGCAACCCTTCCGGATCCGGATCATCAACGATCTAAACGACAACTTCGATTACTATTACGTCAAAAAGGCGGATGCCAATCGCGTCTACGGTCTGGAGCTGGAACACATCCTCTCGCCGAACCGCATCCATTTCGTCATTCATGAAAACACTTTGATCGAAGGCCATATCGTAGGGGTGCCGGGCGACGTCTTCGTGCGGGATTTGCTACCGGACAACCGGTTCGATCTGGTCCGGTTGGCGAAAGAGTTCGTCAAGTTCAACGAGCGATGTTTCCGCATTTTGCTCGGAGATATGCATTCGGGCAATTTCGTCATCCATGCCTCGCGGGATTTCGACAAATGGCAGTACCGCATTCGACCGATTGATTTCGATCAGCAGTCGCATCACTGGCGCAAGCAGGTGTACATGCCCCAGCTCTACACGCAGAACAACAAGTTGGTATTTATCGGCATGCAGTGCATGACGCCCGTTACGGCCTCACAGTACCAGCGGGAAGAACGTGCCCAGATCACAGGCAGAATGGAGGTTTCGTCGCTTCGATTCGAGCGTCTGATGGATGTGATGAGAGAGGACATCATAGCGCCTGATGCATACGTCGACAAGCTGGCCCATCAACTCGCCGCCCACTATCGCGTCGACATCTGCAACTCCTGTTCGACGATGGGAGATCTCGTATACCACTCCCTGATGAGCATGGTGGAGGCGGACCGGTAGACACCGATCGCTCTACAAGTCATCAGGAGATCACAATTTCACCGAAAGCCAGTTTCTCTGCAGCAAGGACGAACACCGTCGTCGGCAAACCCGCCGTCCGTCGCTGAAGGTCGCTATAGTACTCGGCAAAGCCGGGCCCCGGATCCGCCATACCCATCAGCACGAGGTCGGCATCGGAGGAGTTTTTATGGAGCAGTTCTTCAAACGGTGTGCCGCCGGAGAGGATGATGTCCGCCTCGGCACCGGTTCGGCTTTCCTGCAGCATCGGCTCGATGTTCTTCCGGACGCCTTCGGCTGCCGACTCGGAGTCGACCACCATTTTTATGCGTATTCGTGCATACCGCCACTTGCTGCTCGTCTCCAGCAAATACGCAAGGACGATCATCAGTCCGCCGTTCTTCTTGAGTCCTCCCCACCAGATGTCGATGCGTCGTCTATTGCCGAATCCACGGTCATCGTTATAGCGCATGACCGCTACGTTTCTTTTCGCCTTGTTAAAGCGCGTGATCATTTCGCAATAGGCGCCGCGAACCTTTTCGTTTTCGCTTGCCCCGAGGAGAACCGTGTTGGGCGCCAGCAGTCCCAGACCGTATGCTTCTACCAGCCGAGCGCCTCCCTCGAACGGATCGTCCGCCGACAGAATGCGCACCAGGCCGCGAATGTCACGCCTGGTGAGATAGGAGTCCATCGCGGATTCCATTTGCTGCAGGCGTTCGGTCGGTACCGAGCCCGGAATTATCGTCGAAACCGTCATCAGCGCCCGGTTGTGGGTAATCGACGTCGCGAAATCGATGAGGTGCTTCCTTCTGGACGGTGCACCCGAAAGTACGAGAAGATGCGGGCGCCAGTTTTTCGGATCGGGGTCGGAAGTGGTGCGACGCAGGCCGGCCTGTGTGATTGCCATCCATACCCCACCTCGGACATCGCCCCAGGCGGTTTTCAGTTCACGCCTTTCGAGCCAGACGAAAATGGCCACAACGACTACAATGGCAACGACGGTTGCCGGTGTATTGATCAAAAACATCACCGCCACACACCCCAGAGCACCGATCACGGACCAGATCCAGTGCACCTTGAACCGGGGGCGATAGGATGGATTTCCCAAAAACCGCTCGATGCCTGCGGCGACGTTGAGCACGCCGTAGGTGGTGAGGAAGAACATGGTGAGGATCGGGGCGACGACGTTCAGGTCTCCGATCAGAACGGTCGAAAGCGCAACCACGAAGGTGACCGCGGTACCGATTCGCGGTTCGTCCATTTTGCCGCTACCTCTGCCCAAAAAGCGCAGCGGAGGGGGGACCACACCATCACGTGCAAGGGCCTGCAGGACGCGGGGCGCCCCTAATATGCTGCCGACCGCACTCGAGAGGGTGGCTCCCCAAACGCCGAGCAGAATCGCGTCACCCCAGAACGCGATGTCGCGCATCACGAGGGGATTGGCAACAAGCACATCGGACGGTACGCGCGACTGGAGCAAGAGCGGCAACCCTATATAAATAAGATAGCCCACACCGATGGCCGCCAGAGTGCCGCGTGGTATCGATCGGGAGGCATCCTTGAGATCTCCCGACATGTTGACGCCGGCCATGATGCCCGTCACCGCCGGAAAAAAGACCGCAAAAACAGGCCAAAAAGACAGGCGCTCAGGTTCAGTCGACGGCACAATAGTCGCCCCGGCCGGATCGAAGCTATGGCCGAAAAGCAGCGACAGGAGGGACAGGCCGATGGCCG
>CAZIIP010000156.1:0-7903 GCA_964539455.1 uncultured Rhodothermales bacterium | reverse complement strand
GAGCCCGTGGCTGGCCGCTGGCTTTTTTGAGAATACGGGTGTAGCCGGACTTTCCTGAGCCATTGTGACCGTAGATGACTGTGAGGTTGCCTGTCCCAAAATCAAGCTGTTTCTGAGGACATAGATTCTCAATACCTTGGACGCCCCCAATCGAAACCAGCCTAAGGTCACTGACAGAAGATCTCGCTCCAGAAAGGCCTTTGAAAACGCGATGCCTTGTCACGCGCTGACCGTCTTTTGTCTTTAGACGTTTGGCAAGCCTTTTGATTGCCTCCCCATCGACTCCGCCTCGCTCAAGCAACTGTTCTGCAGCATCCTGCAGCCAGTCTTGTTGCTGGTGAAGCCAGGCGACGATTTCTTGATTGACGTCACCCATTGACATCTACGTAGTTGACGAGCCGCACCGTGCCTGTGAGCAGTTGCTGCATCATCCCTTTCTTGATTTGGATTGTCTTGTCGCGGCGGCGCTCCAAAGTGTGAATTTCGGCGTCCATATCACCGAGGATCTTGGCGATAGCCGTTTGTTCCTCGACTGGCGGGATGATCATCTCAACTTGAGCGAGGTGTCGGGCGTTGATGTGAACAACGGCATCGCCTTGGCCCAGCCGCTCCTTCTGCGATGCGATCCTCGGATGGTTCATCAGGTGACCCAGATACATTGAATTCTGGCCTTGAGGCGTCAGGACGATAATGTCGCCGCCGGCGTACGCAATTTCTGATCCGAGGTATGCAGCGCACTGCCCAATTTCCTCCGCTGTTTCGCCGGACCCTGCAAAGAGCAGATCTCCACACTTGATGGGCAAAGCTGTGGCGGCTGTGGCCTTGGAGATGCGCGCCAGTGGTGTCACGATATAATTGCGATAACGCGTGTACAATTCGCCGTAGCGAATGCAGGGCACACCTTCGTCAATTATATCGTCACGCTTGATACCTCGGCCCTTTGAGAACGTCCCAAGCTCTCCCATATAGAATTTGGGCCACTCACCAGTGAACCCCGGCAACCGCGTCTTCCCTGTGAGCAGTTGCTGCATGGCGGCCTGTTTGATGGCCCGCTTTTTGGCGATCAGGCTATCCAACGCGGCGATCAAGCCGTCCACATTCGAGAGGGCCTCGGCGATGGCGTCTTGCTCTAGTCGATCATCAGGAATGGGTAGTGGTTGATTCAGTATATCTTTGCGGGATAGCCCGGGAATCAAACCCGTAACAGCTGCACGAATCTGGGTGCCGTTTTGGAGAAGAGAGTATAGGACAAAGCTCGTATTCCACTGCTTTGGGCGGACTGCCATCAATCGTCGGCTTATGCAATACTCGTCATCGGCTTGTGTGAGAGATCCGCTCCCGGAGCCCTTGACGGTCACGAGTATGTCACCCGGCTCGCACAGGGTGCCCAGTCTCGTGGTGAATTTCGTTTGCTGAATGTGTCCGTCAGGGAAGTCGGCAGGACCGGTCAAATAGGCTATGCCGATACCTTCCGTATTGACGTGCTGCGCAAGGATGTGACGCCCTGAAAGCAACGTAACGTCGTCACGAAGAGGTCGAATACTCCAGCCGCTCGGAACTCCGAGGCCATGCGAAACGCCACGTTGGGCGGGCATAATCATGCTCGTGTGACCCCCATCTTCTTCAGGTGGCCCGTCACCTGAACGCTGAAATCGGCCACATTCTGCTCCAGCGTAGGCAACGGTTCAGCGTACCGATCGTCGAGTTCCCGCACCCGGCCGGCCAGGCGTTGCGCCACAGCCTGCACCTCATTGCCGATTCCTGCCTTAATCGATGCAAACCACTTGTCATCCATCGCAAGGCTCTTGATCTCATCTTCTGTGAGTTTCGGATACTTCGCAAGCACCCGCTCTTGGCGGCTCTTGATTGCTTCCTTGAGGGCCTTCTTGGCGGTAGATTCCCCATCGACCATTTGAAGGTACTCGTACAGGATGTCGAGTTCCTCAAAGAGGCCATCCTCGTCCTTCATCCCAATTTTCCAGTCGCCCGAGCCGAAGGTGGTCTTCTTGATCATTCCGGCCTGCTTGTGTTGCGGAGAGTCCTTGTCATAGGTATCGAGGATAACCTGCTTGAGCTCCATCGCCCGCTGCTGGACATTGCCCTTGGTGATGCCACTCTTTCCTTCCAGTCCGTTGAGGGCGCCCTCTTCGCCGCCGTGCTCTTCTTCGAACGCTTCCTTGCGTTCCACAGCCATGGCGACTTCGGCTTGCAGGCGCTCGACCCCAGCCTGCTCCTCCGCGAAGTAGCGGGCGATGATCAGCTCCGGTGGGATGAGGTCCATTTTGTATTTCTTTTTGCTACGGGAGCTGCCGATTGTGAGGTCAGGCGTCTCCCTGATCTTTCTGGCCTTGTCGTCGATCACGGCACGGGGCTGCGCGGCATCGATCCATCCGCCGGCGGCGATCAGATAGACGTCGTCCTGCATGACTTCGGCCCAGTAATCCATGAGTCGCTGGTACACGTCGTAACGGTCGAGCAGCGGTACGTCGGCGAATCGCTCCAGCAGATCCTCGGATAACGTGTGGATGACTTCCCTGGGAAGATCGCCCGTCGTCAAGCCCTTTAGCAGCGGTTCATGCATGCGACGCCAGGCGGCAAACAACCTGGCAACCGAAGCGGCATAGGCACCGAAATCCTCATTTTCGAGGACGGCCGCTTTTACCTCTTGCGGTTCGACTTTCGGATCGCAGTAGCCCGGTCGGCCGTTGCTCTCGAACAATTCCACGCGCAAAGCCGGGAAAACCGACCAGTAGGAAACGAGATCGTCGATGTCCCGTTCAGGAATGCCACCATTCAAGTGCGCGTCGAGGTCGTGCAGATCCTCCGGTTCGGAGGAGTCGATGTAGCGGGGCAGATTGAGGTTGTAGTCGTTCGCTTCGTTAGCAATCTCACTGATGGGGACCATACGAGAATAGCGAGGCAGTTCCCGTTGGTGAGAAAAGACATCGACGATCTTGTGGATGTCCTGCGAGCGCAGGCGGTTTTTGTTGCCGTCCTTCATGAAGCCTCTGGAGGCATCGATCATGAAGATGCCCGAGCGGGCGTGGGCGTTTTCCTTATCGATGACGACAATGCACGCAGGGATGCCGGTGCCGTAGAAGAGGTTAGCCGGCAGTCCTATGATGCCCTTGATCAAACCGCGTTGAATGAGATTGCGGCGGATGTCGGCTTCCTTGTTGCCCCGAAACAACACACCGTGTGGCAGAATAATCGCCCCTTTTCCTCTACTGTTGAGTGATGTAATGAGGTGCAGCAGAAATGCATAGTCACCGTTTTTGGCCGGGGGAATGCCATATTCGAAGCGGTTGAATTCGTCGTGGGCAGGATTCAGACCGTTTGACCAGGCTTTCGCGGAAAACGGCGGATTGGCAACGGCATAGTCAAACGTCTTCAGCGAGCCGTCTCGATTCTTGGAGTATGGATCTGCAAGCGTATTGCCGCGCCATAAGTCGGCAGTGGTGTGGCCGTGCAGAATCATATTCATCCGGGCGAGCGACCACGTGGCATTGTCCATCTCCTGGCCATAGACGGCAAGCCTGCGCGCGTCGGCTTCGTGCGCAGCCTTGATAAGAAGTGAACCGGAGCCGCATGTCGGATCGTAAACGGTTGGATCCTCCAGATCTGAAGCTCCCTTGATTCCGATGACTTTGGCCATGATACGGGACACTTCGGCAGGGGTGTAGAATTGTCCCTTTGCCTTTCCGGACTCCGTCGCGAAATGCCGCATCAAATATTCGTAGGCATCGCCCAGCAGGTCGTCTCCCTCCGCCCTGTTGGCGCGGAAATCGAGTCCGTCGAAGATGGCGACAAGTTTCGAGAGCCGGTCCTGCATCTCCTTCCCGCGTCCCAGCTTGTCCTCGTCATTAAAGTCGGCAAGATCAATGACGCCCTTGAGGTCGTTGGCCTCGGCGAGCCGGCCGATGATCTTGTTCATTTTGTCGCCGATCTCCTTATCGCCCTTGAGGGCAACAATATCGGCGAAGCCGCCTCCTTCCGGTATCCCAATGACGCTGTCCTTCTGTCCCGCGTACTTGTCGGAGACGTATTTCACAAACAGCAACGTGAGGATATAGTCCTTGTACTGCGAGGCGTCCATACCGCCGCGCAGTTCGTCGCAGCTTTGCCAGAGCGAGCTATAGAGTTGGGATTTCTTCAGAGCCATTGTGACTCAGTGGTGGTTTTAAAATTGCCGGACATTCCTGCGCATCTTTCATCTCAACTTTTGGATGGCGACGAGGACCAGAAGCTGAGAAAAAGTACAAAAGAGCGCTGCGTCGATTGGACCCGTGAATTTTGGCCTGTTACGTGTTCCTCCGCAGCACCGCTTATTTCCTGTGCAACTCGGGAAAAACTAAAATCGTTTTCTCACTTCGCCACCTACTGAGCAGCAGGCCGCCAGGTCAAGGTGTCCCGGTCTTCGATCGTCATTAACCTGCAGCGCCTGTCGGCAGGTTCCGCTACTATCGACACTTCCTCCAATTCGCATTCCTCAATCCGGCGAGCGCAGAGCCTCCCCATGTATGGTCGACCGACTATGTGATCACATGCATCATACGGTTCGCCACATATTGAGCAGGTTGCCCTGGTGACAACGGCGCCGATGCTCATAAAAATCTGCGGCGGAAAGACCAGTTTCTCCAGTGCCAACAGACGTTCGGCACGTCCTTGAAGATGGCCGGCTCTATTGTGCGCTTGCATCGCTGAGCGAGTTGCCAACTGAGTGCCAATCAAATCATCCCAGGCGTCATTCATCCGATCTTCCTTAAGAGCTATCCACATGTCGAGTTCCGACATGATTGCCCGGAGTATGTATTCGATGGCCAACAGCCTATTGGCAGTATCCTCGTCTGCGGCACGAATGGCCGTCGCTTTCAGTTCTTCTGCCCGATCTGTGAATTCGAGTGCACCCCTCCTCGCCTCTGATTGCAGCTCAACGGCTCGCGTAACGTAGCATAGCTGCTGAGCTTCCGCCAAGAACCGCCGGAGAGACTCCTCGAATGCTTCAGTCGTCTTGTCCATGTCTCGCACTTTCAACAACATCAGGAATACGATATAGCCCGGGAATGTCCCCTTCGTAATCGATGCTCACATATTCGCGCTTCTTCTCTTTCTCCACTATGACCTTCAACTTAACATCTTTTCGTCCACTCACGCCCTTGAAGAAGTCTGTTAGGTAGTTCGCTAGCACGCCGATGGTCAGCGAGACGATCTGGGGATTATCCGAATACGCAGTTGCGGTAAATAGGATGATTGGCCCAACCCATTCTACGGAGCGGCGCAGCTGAATCCGACCCACGGATTCCCCGCTGTCAATCGTCGATGCGGCAACCCCTTCCTTCCAAAGGAGCTTCTTGATCGTCGATGTCGACTGCGCGTCCTGCAGACGATCAATCGATTCCGCATCTTCCAGATTCACCGGGAGAAGGACAACATTCTCAGGCACGGTGCTACCTAGCTCAGAAAGACGCTCGTCGATGTCAAAGTATTCTCTTATGGTGAGATCCATCCTTCGCTACTGTTGAAGTCGAAACCCAAAACCGTCTCTGGCTAACATGCGGCCGCGATCGGACAAATCCATACCGTTCCTGTGACCACGTGCGGCCGCCAGGCACAGCCGCGTGTTAGAAGGCGCTGTCCTGCCAGTTTCCGTCATCATAAGATTGCTGCAGTTCACTGAGTCGGTCAAAGAACGCGTACAGCTCCTTCTGCAGCTTTCGGTTGTTGCAGTGATTCGCTTCCGCTGCGATGCAGCCCAAAATGTCCTCAAGGTCATCCAGGGTATACGCGCCCACGTACCCCGGCTTGCCGGGCACCTCTCGGAGCCGCTTCCCGTACTCGGGGTCAGCGAAGGTATGATCGAGAAACTCGCGCTCGCGAGAACTCATTCTCACCTCGATCTGATCGCCCTGGTTGATCCTCTGTCGTTTCATGCAACTCCTGTTTGTCCGACAGTTACTCGGTGGGTCTAGGTAAGATACATGCTTCGCAATTCTTGTCCACGCACGACCCGTTTGTAACTGTTCCACTATCCCTTTATGCCCCAGTCTCTTGAAGGGGGGCGGCTGTCCTTAATGCCGTCATGCCGTTCGTCTACAGCCCCGCCAATGAGCGTACCGTCCTGTGCTTGCTGAAGCTCATAGCCCTCCATGGTGGCAGGATCGGCACCGCCTCTTGCCGGTTGATATCGGAGCGAGGCCCCAATGTACTCGGCTGATTAGCTGCTTGTGTTCGATTGAAATATCGCAAGGCCCTTTGTGTACGCCTGAACGGCATTTGCCGTACACAAACCATGTTGTGGACGATGCACCGTACATAAGTGTCCCCGAGTGAAGCACCGCGAGTCCAGTGGGATGGAGTTGAGACATCAAGCAGACAGGCTTCACCGATTACACGCTGAGCACATTCCCACGACAGGTTCAACGTTCATCTGTATTTACTATGGCGCAGGTAGTCTGGCCATATTAAAGGGAGCCTTTCATATGGGGCGTTGTTCGGCCCGTTAATAGGGGCAGCGACAGGTACATAGTCACAAGAAAGGGCCACCTGCGACGCGGCGAGCCGCCAACCACGTCGGGCAGCGGTGCGGCTGTCGTGAGCCGGATTGCAGCAGGTAATCGAGATCCGGCTCCAGCTCAGTTCCACACGCTTTCCCACGCCTCGTACTCGGATGGCCGCAATCTGTATCGCGCCATGTTGCCGGCATGCAGACTGATCAGTTCGGTCTCAACCACTTCGACAAACCTCGCCCGATCGCCTGCAGGTATCTCTTTCGCAGCCTGATCTGCGATCCATGTCGCCGCGCTTCTTTTGTCCATTTTTGCCTTTACCACCTGTTGGACAAGAGCTCCGATCTGCTCCCGATATCGCAATCGAAACGGATCAGGATCCGACAGAGATTGCCTTATGGCAGCGTAGCGGGCGCACGATCTCCGATAAGCCCACACAAATACATCCTGGAGGTACTCGATGCGGCGGAGTTCATAGACTCCGATGAGAGCACCCACGTACTCGTCTTGAGGGACGTCGACAAAGGAAAGCGGACAGAGATTGTGTTTGATGAGCGGAATGTTCGCCGCCAGCCGGGATACTCTTTTGTTGACATCCTCAAACGGCTGGAGGTAGGGCAAGTGAACCATGACAAAAAAAGCTTGCTCGAAGGCATCACGGATCAGGGAAGCTAGGTGGAGGATCCGGTCGAATCGGCTCGCAATCGATTGTGGAACTTCCAGTGGATGGTAGACCGTACCTCCAATTGAGACCGGAATGCTGCGGAGCCTGCCACCCGCACCCGGATCAGCCAACAGGTTGTTCGACAACAGGGCATGCAGGTTGCAGATCGTGTATCGGTTGAATCCTATCTCATGCGCCTGATCGGCCAGCATCTCAATGGCCGCCTTGTGATTTAAGATCATCTGCGTTTCCTGAGCGACTTTCCCTTCGGCACTTTCTCCCAAAACGATCAGGCGTTGTGTCTCCAGGAGTGAGTACGTGTTTCCTTCAAGTCGGCTGGAGTTCCACGAAAGGTCGATCAGAAGTCGATCCAGTACTTTGCGCAGATAGGTTCCTGCCGGCAATCCGGTATCTCCAACCTGCCCCAGCTGTCCCAGTCCGGCTCGCACGTCGTCTGAGAGATAGGCACTCGAATTGGGTACGTACGAGTCCAGAAACCCCGCTTGGTAGCCTACCGGCTGACGTTCGGAGAGCGTCTTCGTCACCGAATTCCGGATCTCCACGGCTTCCGGTGAAAGCCAGGACGGCGCGGCACCTCTGGATGGAGCTGCATCCTGTTGTTCGACTGCAGCCTGCATTCCGGGCACGAAGTAACGGCGTCCCCGTCCCTCACCCCGGGCTATCAGCCGTTCCTCGTCCAGTAGCAGGTTGATCCGCCGTTGCAGGGTACGTT
>CAZIIP010000155.1:0-7915 GCA_964539455.1 uncultured Rhodothermales bacterium | reverse complement strand
CTACGCCTAACAACGGCAGGATGGCGAGGGTCAGTACGATGATCCCCATCCCTCCCAACCAGTGCGTCAGACTTCTCCAGAACAGGAAGCTTCTGGGCAAGGTATCGATGGCCGGATTTCCCGCCCCGCCGAGAATGGTCGCGCCGGTCGTCGTAAATCCGCTCATTGTCTCGAAAAACGCATCGGTATACGACCCTAGCACGCCGGCCAGCACAAACGGTATCGCTCCGGCGAGCGACAACAGCAGCCATGCCGAAGCCACGATCGCAAATCCCTCCCGGGCCCGAAGCACGCCCTCCGGGCGAAACCGCCACCAGACCGCAGCGCCGAGCAATAGGGATAGCCCTGAAACGGCAGCAAACGCCCACCACACGGATTCACCGAATCCCAGAGAAACCATCATCGGAAGCAGCAAGACAACGCCGAGGGCGAAGAGCAGCGCGCCGAGCACGCCGATAACGGCACGTATATCGAGAGTGAACCGGCTTTTCATCGGATGCCGAAAAGACGTTCTACATCACCGACCTTGTGATGCGGTACAAACACGATGGCACGATCACCAGAAAGGATCCAGGTGTCCCCCGTGGCAACCTCCAGCAGATTCTCCCCATACACGGCACCGACAAGAATCCCCGGCGGCACGTTTAAATCCTTGAGCGGCATCTGCGTGATCCGGGCTTTCTTTTCCGCCTCAACCTCGAGAATCTCCGCGTCGAGTCCCGGCACGGAAGCCACGTTGCGTAGCCGTTTGCTGCGGAGAAACCGCATGATTTCGTTGGCCACCGACAGCTTACGGTTGACGGCCGCGTCCAGACCGATACTCTGGCTCAACGGGATATACATGCTCTTGGAAAGCATGGCGATCGTTTTTTTCACGCCGATGTGTTTGCCCATCAGGCTGGCGACCAGATTGGCTTCTTCATTGTCGGTCAGCGCCAGCAGAGCATCCATCTCACCGATCCCCTCCGTTGCCAACAAATCTACATCGGTCGGATCGCCGTGAATGACCAGCACACCCCTTAGTTCGGATGCCAGACGCTCCGCCCGATCGAGATCTGCCTCGACAAGCTTGATCTGCATGTGCCCGTCCGGACCAAGCGCTTCCGCCACCCGTCGGCCGATCCCGCTGCCACCCAGAATCATCACGTGGTCCATTTTGTCGTCCCTGCGCTCCAGAATCTCGATCACCCCGGGAACACTCTCCGTCCGCGCCAGGAAAAACACCTGGTCATTCGGCCGGAGTACGTCGGTGCCGGACGGAATGATGGTGCGGACGCCCCGATGAATGCCCACTACACGAAAGCGGGTACCGTCGGCGCGGTGCTCCAGTTCGCTCAGCGGCAAACCGGCTACCTTGTCTTCCTTCCCGAGCCGCACACCCACCAGTTGCAGTTGCCCTTCCGCGAGAGGCACAACATCCGTCGCACAACTCCTCCTAACAAGCCGGATGACCTCCCTTGCAGCACTCTCTTCCGGATTGATAATCAGGTCGATTCCGGTATCTTCGCTTGTCAGGATCGAGTTGTCACCGAGCGACAATTCGTCGGAACGTATGCGGGCTATGGCATGACGCGCACCAAGACGTTGCGCAATCATCGAAGCGATAATATTGACTTCGTCCGAGCTCGTGACCGCCAGCAACAAATCGGCCCCTTCGATTCCTGCATCAATCAGCGCCGTATGCGACGTGCCGCTGCCCAGCACGGTCAGCACGTCGAACTGCTCGGCTGCACGCTGCAATTTTGCCGCATCAATATCGACAACCGTGACGGAATGATGCTCCAGCGAAAGCATGCGGGCTGCATCGAATCCCACTTCTCCGGCACCCAGGACTATTACACGCATGCGCGGTTTTTCGGGGTTTCGGCCGCCGGCCTTTCGGGCGGCTTTATGAAGTTTAACCACATAAAGTACGGCAGTGATGCATGCGCCGCATGGAATCGATCGCGCGGGCGGCCGGCACGCACCCTCCCGCCATTGCATCGTCCCGGCGCCTGCGCTCCACCGGTTTGTGAAAATCAGGATTAATCAGTCGCATGTGCCCATCCGACACCAAGATATGCGTACCTTGTAGATTGATCTTTTTGGCTTCCGGATCACCGAAACGAGAAAAACAACATGAGTCAAATGACAACGTCCCGCGTTGAGGAGCTTTTAGGAAATGAAGCTTCAACGCTGATCAATCACACCTGTCAAACCGTTCCCAAGGAGCAACTCCACCTTCCGGGTCCAGATTTTGTCGATCGTGTTTTTATGGATTCCGATCGCAACCCTCGCGTCCTGCGCTCGCTCCAGACGCTTTTCGAGAACGGCCGGCTGGGAGGAACGGGCTTCGTTTCGATTCTTCCGGTCGACCAGGGAATCGAACACTCGGGAGCCGCATCCTTCACTCCGAATCCGATCTATTTCGATCCAGAGAATATCGTGAAGCTCGCGATGGAAGGCGGATGCAATGCCGTTGCGTCTACATTCGGCGTTTTGGGCAATGTGGCCCGCAAGTACGCCCACAAGATTCCTTTCATCCTGAAGTTCAACCACAACGAGCTGCTCACCTATCCGAACACGTTCGACCAGATCATGTTCGCACGGGTCGAGGATGCCTATGATATGGGATGCGTTGCCGTCGGCGCAACGATCTACTTCGGCTCCGAGGAATCGAACCGTCAGATCGTCGAAGTCTCGAAAGCGTTCGCCCTTGCCCACGAGCTGGGAATGGCCACGGTGTTGTGGTGCTATATCCGCAACAGCGCGTTTACGGTTGACGGTGTGGACCACGCCGGTTCCGCCGACACCACGGGGCAAGCCAACCACCTGGGCGCTACTATCGAGGCGGATATCGTCAAGCAGAAGCAGCCTACCAGCAACGGCGGCTACAAAGCCATTCCGAAGCTCGGCAAGTATCATGAGGACATGTATACGGAGCTGATGACGGACAATCCGATCGACTGGACCCGTTTCCAGGTTATCAACAATTATATGGGCCGCGTGGGTCTCATCAACTCGGGTGGGGCTTCGGGCAAAAACGACCTCGCCCAGGCCGTGAAGACGGCGGTCATCAACAAGCGGGCCGGTGGCATGGGATTGATCTCCGGACGCAAGGCGTTCCAGCGCCCGATGGCTGACGGCGTGGAAATCCTGAATGCGATTCAGGACGTCTACCTGAACGAAGACATCACCGTCGCTTGATCACATCCGGCATTTTTACCGGTTCAGGGGGTCCCGGAAATGGGACCCCTTTTTGTTTGGGGTCGTTTCAGCAGACATCAATTTCAACAGGGAAGGTCAGGATAGAGCCATGTCACAAGAGCCCACCTCGTCCACAGGCGTCGTCAAAGACTACACTTCGCATTATCCGGACTGGGCATTGGAATTCGCCCGCAAGTACTTCACGAAAACCCTCAACCAGTTTATCCTGTACGGCAACGTAAGGGATCTCGTCCCGTCCAGAGACGCCGAAAACAACAAAACCTACATCCCACTGCGCGACTTCCTTGCAGAGGACCTCTTTGCGAGCCGTGACATCGTCCTGTTCTACGACCGCTCGGCCGGCATTCATTTTCACGACAAGGAGTCGAGGACCGATTTTAACCGAGCACTTTCGGGATACGACACGATTTTCGGGACCGAATTTGCCAAGAATCTCCCGAAAGATCCCGTTCGCGTACTATCCGTCCTCGAAAACTATTTCCGGCTCCGGCTGAGCGAAGGAAAACGCATCGCATGCATCATCGACTATGCCGAGACGGTCGTCCCGATGGCCGAGGCGTCGATGTACAGCGCGGAAGACCGGAATTCGCTGGTCTTCCTGCAAAAATGGGCACACGATCCACTCTTCCTGCGCAGCGACTTCACGGTGGTACTCGTTACCGAAAACCTGAACGATCTGAATCAGCAGCTGGTGCAGAGTCCCTACACGGCCGAGATTCAGATCCTGCTGCCCGACGAGCAGGCCCGTCTCGAGTATATCCGCACGACCGTCAAGGGACGCCATTTCTCCAAATACTCGTCGGTCAGCCAGACCAACCTGGCCACGAATACGGCGGGCGTGAATTTCATCCAGTTGCGCACGCTGATTGCGGATGTACTGGAGAACCGCCAACGCCTGACGTTCGAGCAACTTTCGGAGCGAAAGAAGGAGATCATCGAGGCGGAAGCCTATGGCTTGCTCGAGTTCGTCGAGACCGACTACGATCTGAATATGGTGGCCGGACACATGGAAGCGAAGACCCATCTCCGCCAGGCCGCCAAGATCCTGAAAAAAGGCCGCCCGGATGCCATGCCGATGGGCTACCTCGTCAGCGGTCCCGTAGGTACCGGCAAGACCTTTATGATCACCACGTTTGCCGGCGAGATCGGCGTCCCGATGGTGAAGCTCAAGAATTTCCGCTCGCAGTGGCAGGGTGTCACGGAAGGGAATCTCGAGAAGATCCTGACGCTTGTGAAAGCAATGGCGCCGGTTGCGGTGATGATAGACGAGGCGGACGCGGCGATGGGAACCCGGCAGGCATCCGGCGACTCCGGGGTCTCCCAGCGTGTTTTCGGACAGATCGCCTCCTTCATGAGCGATACCCGCAATCGCGGCCGTGTTATCTGGTTTCTGGTGACGGCCAGACCGGATCTTGTTCCGATTGACCTCAAGCGCCAGGGACGAGCCGAGGAGCATCTGGCCCTGTTTTACCCGTCGACGGAGGACGATCGGAAAGAACTGCTCCGGGTGATGATGAAAAAGACGGGGGTGCGGGTGCCGATGGATGATATTCCCGAGACGCTGCTCGATGGAGAGCGAACATTCAGCGGCGCGGACATGGAAGCCATTCTCACCCGTGCCAAATTCCGGTCCATCGCCGAAGTCACCGGCCGGGATAAACCGGAAGTGACCGGTGAAATTCTCGCTGCGGTTGTAGACGATTTCATCCCGCCCACCTACCCGCTCGCCATCGAACTGCAAAATCTGGCCGCCGTCCTCGAGTGTACCAGCGAAGGCATGCTGCCGAATATTTTTCGGAAGATGGAACGGGAGGTCGTCGTGCGGCGTGTCGAAGAGCTCAAAAAGCTCGTCCGGTAACGCCGTACGGATGCTCGGGCTTCGGCCTTTGGGCGCTGCCTCGACGGGCAAACCCGGCGCCTCGAACGCCCTCCGAATGTGATTTGACCGGGACGCCGGTTGTACGCAGAAACCGAGATTGGCCCCTTATCATGAACGACGACCTGAAAGCGCTTGCTCACACGGTAGGACGGCAGGCGTACGTTCCGTACAGCGGGGAAGCGGTTGGTGTCGTTGCCGTTTTCGATGGCGGGAGATATGTCCGCGGCGTTCGGGTGGAATGCGCCTCGTTCCCGCTGACCATCCCGGCCGTGGTGAATGCCTGTACGACCGCTTTTTCGCTCGGGATGGACGCACCGCTGTTCCTTGTCAAGAGCCGGCCTTTCAACGAACTGGATCGTGTGTACGTGACGCAACTCTACGATATGAAGGTGCATATCGAAGGGCACGTCATGCGCCTGGGACATACCGCTACTGAAAATGCGGGCACACCGGTCTCGCCCGATATTTCGGCGTCCATTGCCTCACCCCTGTCCGGTGCACAGTGGGCCGCCACGAAGGCACATATTCCGTACTCGGAATTTCCGGTAGGATGCGTGGTCGTTTGTAAGAACGGCGTGCATATTCCGGGCTGCAATGTCGAGCACGCACAGTGGCCGCTTACACTCTGTGCCGAGCGCAATGCCATCGGTACGGCGGTGTCCTATGATTTGAAGCCCACTGCACTCTATCTGAGCTGCCCTAAAGATCGCAACGGCACCCCCTGTGGAGCCTGCAGGCAGGTTATCGTGGAACAAGCATCCGGAATTGACATCTGGATGGACAGAGGCAACGGGCATGTCTCTCGTTCGACCGGGGAGGCGCTGTTGCCCGACCGTTTTGACGGAAATCATGTGGCGCACCGCTCTTCCAGCTCAGAGAACCCATGAGACTATTCAGGTTGTCCATTGCCGCCGCAGGAGGCCTCGTTCTAATCCTCACCGTCCCGGTTTCGCTTTCGGCCCAACAGGACGGTTGCCGGCCGACATGGATCTTTTTTACGGGCAAAGACGCACCTGCCGAGGTCGCGCCGGAGACGGCGGAACACGCCCTCCAAAGGCGGCGCCTCCGCGGATCGGAACGTGCGAAAACGCTCGCGGCACCGGTTTCGCCGGAGTACGTGAAGGCACTTGAAGATGAGGGTATCCCGATCCGAACGGTCAGCAAATGGCTCAATGCCGCAAGCGTTTGCCTCAACGTCGATAAGGCGCCCCGCATTGCAACGCTTCCCTTCATCAAGGAAACTCGTCCGGTCGGCTTGCTCCGCGCCAGCACCGACCGCCACTTGCCGGAGCGCGACACTCCTCGGCTGCCTTCTCTTCTGAAGGCTCAAAAGGTCGTGTCGTCCGATACCGTGTATGGAGCTTCGCGCACACAGCTGGAAGTGATCAACGCCATCGCACCACTTGAAATGGGGTACAATGGTGAAGGCGTGCGCATCGGATTTCTAGACACCGCCTATGACTTTTCCCAGCCGGCTTTCGAGCGAATGATATCGGAGGGTCGGCTTATCGAGACACGCAGCTTCATTCACGACAACATGGATACCAATCTCCACGGCCTCTATGTCAGTTCGACCGCGACCGGCTATGATCCCGGCTATCTTATCGGGCCCTGCTGGAACGGAGAAGTACTTGCGGCAACCACAGAAGTCACCGAATTCGAGCGAAATATCGAGGAGGATTATTTCGTGGCAGGGATGGAATGGCTGGAGGAAATGGGCGCCGACGTGGTAAATGTCTCCCTCGGCTATGACCGCTTCAACGACGGGGAACGCAGCTATACGCTCGACGACCTGAACGGAGACACCATGGTAACGTCGCGTGCCGCCGACGCGGCGGTTGCGCTGGGCGTGACCGTGGTCGCCGCAGCAGGGAACGCAGGTGGTTGCGGTGCTCACTCCGAGACCTGCTGGTATCATATTGGATCGCCTGCTGAAGCCGATTCGGTCATCGCAGCAGGCGGCGTGCAATCCGATTCCCTCCGCACGCGCTGGCCAAGCAGTTCGGTCGGCCCCACCATTGACGAACGCACCAAGCCCGATGTCATGGCGTTGAGTGTGAGCGTATACTACGCCAACTCCCGTGGCGGCTACGGCAATGGGAACGGCACGTCATTTGCGGCACCGCTTGTCTCCGGTGTCATCTGTCAAATTCTTCAGGCGAATCCCCATCTTGCCCCGCGGCAAGTGTGGCAGGTACTTACCGAAACGGCCGGCCAGGCGGAATCACCTGACAATTTCATGGGTTGGGGTGTGGTGGATGCTGCCGCAGCCGTAGACAAAGCGCTCTCTCTTCTTGCCGGCGACCGGCCGGCAGTCCCGGAAACGGCTTCGGTGGGAGCGCCTTATCCGAATCCGGCTTCCACCTATTTCACAATCGACATATCGGGGCCGTCAGCCCGGCATGCAACCGTACTTTACGTAACGGACGTAACGGGCCGCATTATTATTCGCCGTCCGCTGGACCGTAGCACGTTCTCTCAACGCATCGATATTTCAGGCCTTCCCGCCGGCGTATATGTCGTTTCGGTCAGATCCGATGAGACGGTCGAATCACACAAGCTCGTCGTATACCGCTAGAAAGCGGTGCATCTACCTTTTATGAGTATAGATTTTGCATTGTCACCCGTTCTATCGGCGGCGGCCCTGCTGGTCATGGTGCTACTGGCGGTATGGACGTACAGGCGATCGGTACCGGCCATTCCTGCCGGACTACGGCGACTGCTCGTTACGATCCGTGTCATTGTGCTTTTCATTCTCCTCCTGCTACTGGCCCAACCCATTCTCACGACCACGCGAGAAGTGTTGCACGAGCCGTTGACCGTCGTACT
>CAZIIP010000154.1:0-7955 GCA_964539455.1 uncultured Rhodothermales bacterium | reverse complement strand
GCCGCCCACTTCAGCCGGCCGGACCACGAGCCAAAAGGAGCTCCCGCCGTAGTCCTTGATCGCGTTGCCGATCCATCCCACTTCCCTGTCGTAATAATTGGATTTGTGGTAGGCATACTTGAAGGTGACGACCTCCCACCCGGGATGTGCGACCTGAAGCCCGCCTGCTACAGCACCAACCACGTTCGATGCGAAGTCCGGCCATGAAGCTCCCCATCCGGTGGAGAATCCGTCCAGAACTTCAATCTGCGTCAGAAAGAACAGACTTACCCCGCTGCCGTAGAGTGCTGCCGATCTGTCGCCGAGGCCGCTCCACTTCGCGAACGCTCCGCCCGCCCTGGCAACGTGAAAAGCGGTGAGTACGTGCCCCAGCTTGTCCTGCTGCCTCCAGTTGTCCCAATCATTGTGGAAATGAAACGCGGTCTGTTCGTAGTCCGCATACCACAACCGGCTCAAACCGACCATCGCTACACCGTCAAGCACGGTCGCTGCGCCGGTGCCTACCCAAAACCGACCCGCCTTGAAGTCCCTTGCAGATCCGGCAACAGCCAGGCCTTCCATAGGGACTGACCGTTCATCATAGACGACCGACGGAAGTCCGGTAGCGGTCTGCGCCCGTATCGGGGCCGACATGAGGAGAAACACTCCCGCCGTCAAAAGCCAAGCGATTACCGTTTGCAGTAACCGATAACGGATGCTTGCGGCGGGATATTGCACGTCTGTAGCGCTAGAGTCGATCCGCTACCGACCGAACGAGCGACTCGGCCGTCTCCGGATCAGCGGCCTCGGAATAGATGCGCAACACCGGTTCGGTGCCCGAGGGCCTGACCATCACCCAATTGCCGGCGTCCGTTCTGAATTTGAAACCGTCCAGCGTCTCCACGTCGGTAACCGTAAATCCGGCTACCTCGGACAGCCCGTCCGACTCCAGTTGGTTCAGAAATGCCTGCTTTTTCTCGTCGGTCGTATGCAGATCGTTTCGATAGGAAAAATGCGGACCGAATTCGTCGAAGAGTTCCTGCACAAGTTCGGAGAGTTTTTTTCCTCTCTTGACCATCATCTCGACGATGAGCAGTCCTATGAATACGCCGTCGCGCTCCGGAATGTGGCCCTTCACCGCCAGCCCTCCGGACTCTTCGCCACCGACGAGCACGTCTCCTTCGAGGATCTTGGGAGCGATATATTTGAAACCGATCGGGGTGGTCTCGATCTTCAACCCGTAGGCCGACGCCATTTTCCCCAGGAGATCCGTAGTGGAAAAGGTGCGCACTACATCTCCACTAAGACCTTTTTCTTCATGGAGATATTTCAACAAAAGCGCCAGCGTCCGATGTGAGTCTACGAAATCGCCATTCTCGTCATACAGGCCGATCCTGTCCCCATCTCCGTCATTTGCCAATCCGATACCGCAGCCTTCGGAGACTACGGCGGTCGACAGTTCCTTGAGGTTTTTTTCAATCGGCTCGGGAGCTTGGCCGAGAAAGCCGGGATTGTCGGCATCGTGAAGCGCGACTACCGCCTCACCCAGCAACGCGGTGACCACCCCTTTTGCGGCACCGAACATCGCATCGTGTGCAATACGAATGCCCGATTTCTTGATCGCCTCTATATCCAGCTTTTCGCGGAGCAGCTCGAGATAATCCCGACCAAGATCCCGCATGATGATCCGCCCGTCCGCCACCAGATCGTCAAATGCAACCGGTTCGAGTGCGCCTGGATCGATCTCCGGGAGAAGTGCCTCGACTTCAGCCACCTGATCGGGCGAGGCGGGTCCGCCGTGCTCGGATTTGATTTTGAAACCGTTGTACGCAGGGGGATTGTGGCTTGCGGTGATCACGACGCCCGCTCCGCATCCGTACTTCAGGGCGGCATAGCTGACCGCCGGCGTGGTAACGACCCCGTCACTCAAAATCACCTCGATCCCCATGGAGGCCATAATCCGGGCGGTATGGCGCGCGAATTGGTCACCCATAAACCGTGCGTCGTAGCCGATGACCGTTTTGAGCTTCTCCGGATAGGTCTTTTTCATCCAGACTGCCGTGGCCTGGGCCACGAGCGCCACATTATCAAAGGTGTAGTCGTCGGCGATGATGGCCCGCCAGCCATCCGTTCCAAATGTTATTTTCCGGTGATTCATGTGAGATTGTATTCAGATTTGACGGTTGGTAGCAACATGTAGTATGATTCGCGTAAAGCCACTATGCGAAGATTATTGGTACTCGGATTCCTGCATTTTGTTGGCCAAAAAGGCTGCGGTACTCACTCCGGCAAATCACCGCTTCGAATCAATTCCCGGGCACTTAGGAGAGAGGCATCGGACACTTTTTCACCGCTAAGCAGCGAGGCGATCTCGTATTCCCGCTCCCGGGCATCCAGTTCCGAGATGCGTGTGAGGGTGCGGCCGTCCGATTCACTCTTGTGAACGAGGAAGTGGTTGTGCCCACGGGCAGCGATCTGTGGCAAATGCGTAATTGCGATAATCTGATGCGAATCCGCAAGGGCTCTCAACGCCCTACCCACTTGCTGGGCCGTCTTGCCGGAGATCCCCGCATCGATTTCGTCGAAGACGAGAATGGGCAAATGCTCGTTTCTGGCCAATATCGTTTTCAGCGCAAGCATGATCCGGCTGATTTCACCCCCTGATGCGACCATGGCCAGCGGTCGCAATTCTTCACCCAGATTGGCCGAAATGTAGAACTCGATTTCTTCCGCTCCATGGCTGTGCGCGGTAACGCACTCTTCCTTGCATCCGTCCTCACTTACGGTTATCCATCCGTCTGGATCAGGCGTTGCGCGACGGTTCACGGAAAATGCGGCATTGGGCATGCCCAGTTGTTCCAGTTCGGCAACGATCGCCTTCTCGAGTTCTTTCGACGCCGCTTTGCGTTTCGCCGTGAGGACGTCAGCCTGTGCCGACAGTTTTCGCTTTGCCTCCAGGATGTGCGCTTCCTTCTCCTTCAGCAGTCCTTTGAAATCGACTGCCATCGCATAAATTTCGCCGATCTCCTCACGACGTGCAAGGACGGCTGCGATCGTACCACCGTATTTCATTTTCAGGTAGTGCAGCCTGCCGAGCCGGTCCCGGATTTCCTCCAGGCGCTCCGGGTTGAAATCGATGTTGTGACCATAGTCCTGAAGGAATTGCGCCGCTTCCTGTACCGAAATGGCCGCTGTTTTCAATTCCTGGTGCGTTCCTTCGAGCGTCGCATCGATTTCCGCCAACGACGCCAGTTCCTTGGCCGCCTCGGTCACGAGATCGTAGGCGGTCCGCTCTCCGTCATACAGGAGCGCATAGAGCGCGGCGGTAGCATCATGCAAGCGTTCTGCGTTTTCGAGCACCCGGCGCTCGGCATCCAGTTCCTCCTCCTCTCCTTCACGAGGACCCACCTCGTCGATTTCTCCAATCTGGAATTCCACCAGTTCCTTTTTCTCCCGGAGCTCCCGCTCCCGTCGCAACAAGTCATCGCGTTCGGCGACGGCCGCGGTGACCTCTCGGTAGGTTGCGGCATACGCCGATCGTTCTGCAGACAGTTGGCCGAATGCGTCGAGCATATCCACATGTGAATCCACCCTAAGCAAGGATTGATGCTCGTGTTGTCCGTGAAGGTCGATCAGCTCTGCGGCGATTTCACGCAGCGCGGAGGCGGTCGCGGGGCTGTCGTTGATGAATGCCCTGCTCTGACCCGCGGATATTTCGCGCCTCAGGATCAGGACGTCGCCTTCGGGTACCTGATACCGGTCCAGCAGTCCGGCGAGGTTTTGCTCACCTGCGTGTTCGAACACGCCTTCGATGACGGCTTTTTGCGCTCCGGTACGGACGACCTCGGTATTGGCCCGCTCACCCAGAATCATTTTCAGGGCGCCGATGAGAATGGATTTGCCCGCACCCGTCTCACCGGTAATGATGTTCAGCCCCTCGGAAAAAGTGACCTCGAGCGACTCGATTAGCGCATAGTCACGAATGTAGAGCGAACGGAGCACGGTCGGTTACCGACTGCTGGGCATGAAAACGATCCTTGGGGGAAGCGACATCGCTGCAATCGATTCCCCTTCTAGTAAACTAGCGTTTTGATATGAGAAACCGCGCCAGAGAAAAGCAGCTTATCCCCTGCCATGACAGTGCTTGTACTTTTTACCGCTTCCGCAGGGACACGGATCATTGCGTCCCACGCTGTCGGTGTTCACCACGGGTTGCCGCTTGGCGGTAGGATCACGCCTGCTTCCGTCGGAACCGGGTGCGGTCACTGCAAAACTCGCCGTCTCTTCCTTTGTGGTCTTCGCACGGCTCGCATCCATTCTCGGCTTGCGGCGTCCTCTTGCCGGTGGACGGTCGGCCGTCGCACGCTGACCGTCGACCATCGGACCTGCCTTGAATACGAGAGAGGCAACTTCGAGGTTAATCTGGTCGAGCAGTTGCTCGAACAGATTGAACGCATCCATCTTGTACTCCAGCAACGGATCCTTCTGGCCGTAGGCCCGAAGTCCGATACCTTCTTTCAAATCGTCGAGCTCCCTCAGATGGTCGGTCCACCGCTCATCGATGGTCGCCAAAACGGCGGAACGCTCGAGTGCATCGTTGACTTCCATGCCGTCGCTTTCCAACGCAGCTTCGACCGCAACACTGGCGCGGAGGAGTTTCCTGCCGTCGGTGAAATCGACATAGAGCCGCTCAGGCTTGTTCTCAGCGTCGCTTTCCTCCAGCTTTTTCACGGCGTCGAAGAAAGGACGGGCCAGCGCATACCGCTTCGCATTGTAGTGCTCCACAGCCGCATCGTAAATGCGATCAGCCACACCATCATCGCCCAGCTTCATGAACGTTTCGCGATCGATATCGAAATCAAATGCCAGGTGGCGGACGAGCTCGGATCGTATGCCGTCGAGATCCCCTTCATCGTATCGGCGATCGACGAGGCTATCCACAAAGGTACGCAGCATGGAAAGGATATCACCGCGAAGCCGCTCACCTTTGAGCGCATGCATCCGTCGGTCGTAAATCACCTCCCGCTGGGCATTCAATACATCGTCGAAATCGAGCTGCCGCTTTCGGATGGCAAAATTGTTCTGTTCGACCTTTTTCTGCGCCCTCTCGATGCTCTTGGTGACCATCGAATGGGTGATCACCTCACCCTCTTCCAGACCCAGCCGATCCATGATGCGCGCGGTGCGATCCTGACCGAAGAGACGCATGAGATCGTCTTCCAGCGATACGTAGAAGACCGTCTCGCCGGGATCACCCTGGCGGCCGGCACGTCCGCGTAGCTGGAGGTCGATCCGGCGGCTTTCGTGCCTTTCGGTGCCGACGATTGCCAGCCCACCGAGTTCGACAACTCCTTTGCCCAGCTTGATGTCGGTTCCCCGGCCTGCCATGTTCGTGGCAATCGTCACCGCACCGAGTTCGCCGGCTTCCGCGACGATCAGCGCCTCGGTCTTCTGCCGATCGGCGCGTGCGTTCAACACATTGTGTTTCACACCTTGCCGCTTCAACATGCGGCTGATGCTCTCGGACACCTCTACGGAAGTCGTGCCGACCAACACGGGCTGTTTGCGATCGTGCAACTCGTGTATGCGCTGAATAGCCGCCGCGTATTTCTCTTTTCTGGTTCTGTACAACAGGTCCTCGAGATCATTCCGAATAATCGGTTCATTGGTCGGAATGACGAACACGTCAAGTTTGTAGATCTGGAAGAACTCGGCGGACTCGGTTTCCGCCGTCCCGGTCATACCCGACAGCTTTGCATACATCCGGAAGTAATTCTGCAACGTGATCGTCGCATAGGTCTGCGTTGCCCGCTCTACCTTCACACCCTCTTTCGCCTCGATCGCCTCGTGCAACCCGTCCGAGTATCGCCGGCCGTGCATCACGCGACCGGTATGCTCGTCGACGATCTTCACTTTGCCGTCCTCTACGATATACTCCTTGTCCTTCTCAAACTGAACGTAGGCCTTGAGCAGCTGATTAACCGAGTGAATACGGTTTGAGCGTTCGGAATAAAGGTTGTACAGATTGCGCTTGTCGTCCTCCAGCTTGTTGATGAGGACACGCGTTTCGTGTTGACGTTTGTTTTCCTTCTTCTCCTCGCTGAGCGATTCGTCCTTCTCCAGACTCGCGCTCAATTCCTCGAGCGCGGCCTGGTGTTCGGATTCGAGCTTGGCAATTTCCTCTCCCATATCCGGGATCACGAAAAACGATGCGTCCTGCCCAGCGGCCTCACCAATGAACTCCTGGCCCTTGGCCGTCAGTTCGATCGATCGCTGCTTTTCGTCATAAGCGAAATACAATTCGTCGTCGACAAACGGCATGTTTCGCGCGTTGTCCTGCAGATAGAAATACTCCGTCTTCTGCAGGAGCGTGGACACTCCGGGTTCTCCTTTGAGACGGATGAACTTCTTGTTTCTGGGATAGCCGCGATGTGCGCGGAGAAGCGCCAGTCCGGCCTTCTCCTCCAGTTCGGCAAGTGCACGCTTGTCCGTATCCTCGTCCGCTTCCTCGATCTTGGCCACCTGCTTTTCAGCTTCCGTAACCAATTGCGCGACGAGCCGCTGCTGCGCACGCACCAACTTCTCTACATACGGTTTCAAATCGGAAAACGCACCCTCATCGGCGTGCGGAACCGGACCGGAGATGATAAGAGGTGTCCTGGCTTCGTCGATCAGCACCGAGTCCACCTCGTCCACGATGACGTAGTGATGTCCCCGCTGAACGAGCTGTTTGGGATCGATCACAAACGAATTGTCACGCAGGTAATCGAAGCCGAATTCATTGTTGGTTCCGTAGGTAATGTCGGCTTCGTAAGCCGCACGCCGTTCGGGCGAATGCGGTTCGTGACGATCGATACAATCGACGGTAAGACCGTGAAAGCCGAATATCGGTCCCATCCATTCTGCGTCCCGTTGGGCGAGATACGGGTTCACTGTCACGATGTGAACGCCTCTGCCGACCAGGGCATTGAGATATATGGGCAACACGGCGACGAGCGTTTTGCCTTCACCCGTTTTCATTTCGGCAATGTTGCCCCGATGAAGCACAATCCCACCGAGTAGCTGCACGTCGTACGGCACCATATCCCACGTTACCGTTGCACCGCCGGCCTCCCACGATTTGCCGATGAAACGCCTGCAGGTTTCCTTGATGACGGCAAATGCCTCCGGCAACAACTCCTCCAGTACGTCCTCAACCGTGTCGTGCCATTCGGCATCGAGCGCGTCCAGGTCGTCATACAAAGACTGGCGCTCCCGCAATGACAATTCGTGCGCCTCGCTCACCTGACCGTTACCGCCCACTTCTTCTTCCGGTGCTTCGGTCATTCGCAGCTTCTCCCGCAATGCATCCTGTTCTGCCTCGATTTCCGCCACGGATTCGCGGATGCGCGCCTTGAATTGGCCGGTTTTTTTCTTCAGTTCCTCATCAGCCAGCGACTCCAAGGCCTCCGCATGCTCGTTGATCTCGGCAACGATCGGCCAGAGCCGTCGTATTACCCGTTCATTCTTGTTTCCACCAAGCAGCTTCTTTATAGCCTCAAGCATGTGCGTAATGTTCGTATTTCCCCTGTGCGAAAAACATTCTATTCGTCCGCCGGGAGACCGCGATTACAATAATTCGCAAGAAAAATAGCACGCCTGCAAGTTGTTTCCGTTCCCTCAGGCCACCATCCGGTCAGTGGTTATATGGCCCTGCGGCCACCATGTTTTGCCCTTCACAACCGGAACGAAGCGATGCATGGCGAATAGGATTTTACAACCTGCTTCTTTTTTTTCCGCCGCTCGTTACCCGACATGGCTGACACCAACGGTTTATACCGGCCGGGATTCGTCCGGGCGCCTCACCTGCGGCGCTACCTTGCGCCCGTATTGATCTCGGCAGTCGTTGTAATTTGCTCCGTTCGGCCGTCGATAGCACAGCGTTCTGATTTTACCGGCTTTTCTTTTCTCCGGCTCGATGCCACGGCACGGGCTTC
>CAZIIP010000153.1:0-7969 GCA_964539455.1 uncultured Rhodothermales bacterium | reverse complement strand
ATGACAGCCCGACGCTTCAGGCACTTATGCGGGCCGCCGAACGAGGCAAACAAGTTGTCGTCCTGGTGGAGGTTAAGGCACGTTTCGATGAGGAAAACAATATCGAATGGGGCCAAATGCTGGAAAAAGCCGGCGTTCACGTGACCTACGGCCTCGTCGGTCTCAAAACACACGCGAAAATATCGCTCGTCGTTCGCGAGGAGGCGGACAGAATGGTTGCCTACTGCCACTTCGGGACCGGCAATTACCACTCGAAAACGGCCCGCCTTTATACGGATCTGGGCTATATGACATCCAGGCCGGTGTTGGGCGCAGATTTGGTCAGCCTTTTTCATTTCCTGACGGGCTATGCTCCCGAGCAGGAGTACGATGAACTCGTCGTCGCGCCGAACTATATGCGAGATGAATTCGTCCGGGGCATCCACCAGGAAATTGCGAATCAAAAAAAGTATGGAAACGGAAAAATTCTGGCAAAGATGAACGGGCTGGACGACCCCGAAATGATTCAGGAGTTGTACAAAGCGTCACAGGAAGGTGTCACGATTGATCTGATAGTACGTGGACACTGCAGGCTTCGTCCGGGACTGCCCGGATTCAGCGAGAATATCCGTGTCATGAGTATCCTCGGACGTTTCCTCGAACACAACAGGATTTATTGCTTCCATAACAACGGCGATTTAAAGGTTTATATGGGCAGTGCAGACTGGCAACGACGCAATCTGCGCAAACGTGTCGAGACGGTTTTCTGCGTACCGGATCCGGACGCACGCGACCGGCTAGTCGAACTACTCGACCTGGCGTGGGAAGACAACCGCTTCGCGTGGGACCTCCGTCCCGATGGCCAGTATGTGCAGCGTCGTCCTGCAGACGGCGAGGAAGTGCGCGGATATCAGGATATGCTGATGCAACGTGCCGCCGCTGAGGACGCATGATCACCTTCCGGGCGTCGGACAGGCTCTAGGCCGTCTCCCGTATTTGTCGTGGTGAAAATGCCCTCTTTCGCCTCTATTTGCCTGCAAGCTGTCCGCACGCGGCATCGATGTCCCGTCCACGACTTTTGCGGACGGTTACGCGGATGCCGGCCTCGGCAAGCACTGAAGCGAAGGCATTTAGCTGACGTTCCGACGTTCGCTGGAAAGGCAGCCCCTCTACAGGATTGTATGAGAGCAGGTTGACCTTCGAAGGTATCCACCGGGCAATTTTGACGAGTTGCCGGGCGTCTTCCATTCGGTCGTTCATTCCCTTGAAGAGGCAGTATTCATAGGTCACCGGACGATCGAGCCGCAAATGGTAATAGCGAAGCGCTTCCCGCAAGGCCCGCAAGTCGGTTTGAGCGGCCCGGTTCACGGGCATGATCGCGCTCCGTTGTGCGTCCGTAGGAGCATGAAGAGATACCGCCAGTCTGAATTTGGTCTCGTTGTCCGCGAGTTGTCTGATTCTTCGAGCCAAACCTACGGTAGAGACGGTGACGCGTCGCGGTGACATTCCCATCCCGAGGGGATGCACCAGGAAATCGACGGCTGAGAGAACGGCCTCATAGTTGAGCAGTGGTTCGCCCATTCCCATGAATACTATATTGGAAATGCCACGGCCGAAGTGCTTGACGGCCACATTGCCGGCCAGCCTGACCTGGTCATAGATTTCCCCGGGTGTGAGATTTTGGTGGAAACCCATAAGGCCCGTCGCGCAAAACATGCACCCCATGGCACATCCTACTTGGCTCGAGACACATACCGTGACCCGCTGTGCACCTCCGTCTTCAGCCGGATCAGGGATCAGGACCGACTCAACGCGATTACCGGATCGTAAACGAATGGCCAGTTTCGAAGTCCCATCGCTCGCGGTCTGGATCTGGTCTATCTCCGGTGCATCGATGGACGCCCGTTTTCCCAGTTGTTCCCGCAATCCGGCTGGAAGATTCGTCATCTCGTCAAAGGATGTCACACCCTTGGCATAGATCCACTGAATGAGTTGATCGGCCCGATAGGCGGGTTCGCCCAATTCCTCCACAAACCGCCGAAACCGGTTGACGGTAAAAGCTTTAAGATCGACCATATCGAGTGGATGAGAGTGCGGTATCACTAGATCGACGCTAGAACGTCACCCGCCCGGAGGCGGTTCTTTCGAATCGCCTTGCTGTCCGGATCCGCCATACGTAAACCCGGCGTGCGTTTCGATAATGCATTGCGTACAATACACCATGGAACCGAACGACCGCTAATCAAGTTACGCAGGGCTGACAGCGGCTTTTCTATCATCACCATCTACGATTATGCCTTTTTCCGTCCGAGAAACCTATCACGCGATTGTCATAGACATAAAGGGGAAATTCCTCGGCAGCGTTGAAGGAGACTCGCTAAAAGAAACCATTGACGATCTCGCGGTTGCAGGCAAACCCAAGATCATCGTCAATCTCGAGAAGACCGATTTCATGGACTCCACGGCGATCGGTGTACTCATCAGCAGTCTGACGACAGTCCGTAAAGCGGGCGGCGATATGGTATTGGCAGGTATGCAGACGCGCATCCGCAGTCTATTCTTGATGACCCGTCTACTGGGTGGTGTGTTTGACGACTATCCCGATGTGGAGGCGGCATCGGCTGATCTATCGAAGGAGTCAACGTAGCCGACGCTACTCGTCCGTCTCGGGAAGCAGTATAAATGTGGCGACGTTTGGCGTTCCCAAGAAGGTATTTGCAGCCGCCTGGAGGTCGTCTGCGGTCAAACCGCCGACATAAGAGACAATACCGTCCGGAATGTCGGTCAGTGGCAATCCGTTCCGGTCGTTATAGCTCAAGGCTGATAACCAGTAGGCATTCCGCTCCAGATTCGTCTCGTGGCCTCGTATCGTGCTTTCGCGGACCTTCTGCAGGTATGAGGACGGCAATCCGGCAGAGCGAAGACTATCTACCTGCAGGTGTACCGTGGACAACAATTCGTCCACGCGTTCGGGATCGCATGCGAATGAGATATTCACCTGGAATCTGGAATACGGGTGGCGTGAAAGTGAACCGGAAACCCCGACACCGTAGGTTCCTCCGAGATCCTCTCTGAGCACTTCACGCAGTTTTATCTGGAATGCAGAGGATAGGACGGAGAGCAACCGCCGGTTGTCAAGGGACCAGTCGATCGTTCCCGTGTAGATCATGCGCACCCGGCCCTGCGGTTCGATTCCTCGCCTGACGGTCTTGCGGACTGCTCCTTCCGGAGGTCGGATGCCGACGTCCCGCCATGTCTCACTTCGCTCGATGGCGGGCAGCGAGCCTAGATAACGTGAAACAAGGTCTTTGAGGCTGTCCGGATCAAATGCCCCGACGATATAGAACGTAAAATCGCTCATGTCGGCAAACCGGTTGCGATAAAAGCCATAGGAGGCCGCAAGATTCATCCGGTTCAGCGTTTCCTGCGTGAAAGGCCGTGCCAGTGGGTGGTAGCGGCTCATGGTAACGCTGATCGTATCCGAAAAAGCCTGCGTGGGGCCGGCCTGTGCAGACAGCAGCATGCTTCCCATTCGCGCTTTCACGGATTCGTAGGCGACGCTGTCTGCCCGGGGCGCGACGGCAAGGAGATGAACGAGTTGAAAGAGGGTTTCAAGATCTTCGGGGGAGGTCGATCCGCGGAAACCTTCACTGAGCAAACCGACCGAAGGTGCTACGTAGACAAGTTTCCCCGTTAGCTTTTTTTGTAGTTCATTTGGTCCGAATGCACCTACTCCGCTCGCAGAGATAATGCCTGAAGCCATACTGGCCGGAACGAAAAGGGACTCCGGTGCGAGAGAGTAGCCTCCCGGGCTGTACGCCGAAAAGAGGATCTCGTCATTCTTGAAATCGGTGGGTTTCGCCAATACACGGGATCCGTTGGACAGATCAAATTCATAGACGCCGAGGTCCTCGTAAACGGTCTCATGAACGATGGACCCGGGTTCGGGGATGCGTTCCATCAACGGACCGTCCGTGAGCGTATCCTCATACGGATCGATGCTACGGGCGGTCACTGCCTCGAGAAGTTCCCGTATTTGCGCCTCCGATGGAACGGAATCCTGTTCCGAATCCGGAGCGCTGACCTGCACGACCCGGTTCTTCCGGGAAATGTAGCGATTGGACGAGGCGTTAACCTCGGAGATGTCGATTACCGGGAGCAGTCGCGTGACCAACTCGTATTCGCGTTCGATTCCGGGTGCGGGTTCGCCTGTCAGAAAGTGGCGAACGTATTCGGCGGCATAGCGACCCGATTCGGTTTTGTCTTTTTCGGCAACGGCCCGGTCGTAATAGCGCTTGTATGCCGTCTTTTGACGTTCCAGTTCACCGGCCGTGAAGCCGTGTCGCCTGGCGCGTTCGGCCTCAATGAGCAAAGTCTCGAACGCGCGCATGTATAGGCCGTCGCGAACGAGGGCAGACAATACGTGAAATTCCGCTCCCCGCGCAAAAGCACCATCCTGAGAAAAGGCCGCCGTAAATGGTGGCTCCGTCTGCTGCAGGAGTTCATCAAGGCGCGCTTCCAGCATGCTGTTGTAGAGATCCTGAACGATATCGGCACGAAACGCTTTGACGGTGCCCTCCGTCTCTGCCTCCCGTTTGAAGACTAGATGTACCGAACCGTAAGGCAGTTCGGGATCGGTAGCAATGGAAACGAGCGTTACTTCATGCCCGGGAACGTCATATTCCCGTCGCTTGCCTGCCCCCTCAGGATTGCGCATGTCCGAAAAACGATCGACGATGCCTGCTTCAATAGCCTCCGGGTCGAAATCACCCACGGCCACGACGGCCATCAGATCGGGTCGGTACCAGTCGGTGTAAAAGCGCCGTAGCGTTTCCGGTGAAAACGTTCTCAGAATCTCAGGATCACCGATTGGAAGTCGCTCCGCGTACCTGCTTCCCTTGAGCAAGACGGGCAAATGTCGATCGCGGACCCGTGCCGATGCCCCTCGTCCGAGTCTCCACTCCTCAAGTACGACGCCGCGCTCCTTTTCGATTTCGCCGGCATCCAGTGTAATTCGACTAGCCCACTCGCGCAGCACGTCGAGTCCCGTTGACAGTTGATCGGCGCTGTCGGTGCGAACTTCCAATAAATAAACCGTTTCATCAGCAGCCGTATATGCGTTCAAATCGGGGCCGAATTCGGTGCCGATCGACTCGAGGTAATCGACGAGGCTCTGTTTCTCGAAATTCCGGGTGCCGTTGAAGGCCATGTGCTCGAGAAAATGTGCCAGACCCAACTGATCGTCATCCTCGAGTATGGAACCGGCGTTTACGGCGAGACGGAGTTCGGCGCGGTTCGCCGGACGGCTGTTTTGTCGGACGTAATAGGTGAATCCGTTATCCAGCACACCCATGACGATTCGGTCGTCGACCGGCAGTTCGGATCCCGCTTCGGAAACGGCGAGAGAAGGTTCAGCCGCGCGTTGTGGGCCGCTACATCCGCCCGATATCGGAAGAAAAAGAAGCGCGAACAGCCAAAATGCGACTTGTGAACTGGTATCTCTCATTTTGACGGGGATTTGGATGGCCCTGAAGTTTCAGCCGGGCGTCAATCCGGCCCCTACAGGAAACGATCCAGCACAATGATGAGCACGAGTGCAGGAATGTATATGATGGATGCCAATAAAATGCTCCGTGCCCGGCGGTTGCTTTTGTCGGTCAGGAACCTGTAGGTAGGCCAGTTGAATCCAAGTCCCAAAAGGATCGCTCCGGTTACATATGGCCAGCCGGCGAGCCCGAGAAAGGCCGGTGCGAGACTGACAGCCGGCAGGCTGAGGGTTGCCGCGAACATTTGAGAGGCGGTCGATTTGCCATCCGGTTCAACAACAGGGAGCATGGCGAAGCGGGCACGCGCATAGTCCTTGCGGTACATCCAGGCAAGCGATAGAAAGTGCGGGATTTGCCAGATAAAAAGCACCGCAAATAGCGCCAGTCCACCAGTGCCGATTCGACCCGTGGCGGCGGTCCATCCGCCAAGAGCCGGCAGAGCGCCCGGGATACAGCCTGCGAGGGTGTTGAATTTGGTCCTGTGCTTGAGCGGCGTATACACCAGCAGATAGGTAAAGGCGGTAGCTCCGGCAAGAACGGCGGTGATGCCGTTCACCGCCACGGCAAGTACAGCGATCCCCGCCAGGAGTAGAAAACAGCCGATAATCGTCGCAATTACAGGATTAATCCTTCCCGCTGGTAAAGGTCTGGTTGCCGTACGACGCATCAACGCATCGGTTCGCCGCTCGATCACGTGGTTCAGGGCGCCGCTGCCGGCGGCGGCGCCGCCAATGCCCGCAAGTGCCGCCACGAGAACGAAGCCGTCCACCCCGAAAGGTGATCCGAGGAGAAAGCCGGCGAGGGCCGAGACCGAGACGAGAAATGCGATTTCCGGCTTTGCGAGGTCCCAGTAGTCCAGCAGGATCGACGCACTCCGGCGACGGGCGGCCGAGAGATGCCGACGTCGGTTCAAAACCGTACGTGCCGGACCTGCTGCCTGTCCGAAAGATGGATGCATGTCACCGTCGTTTCCGGCGGATAAATCGTTGCCTGGATAACGATGGACGCGTGGACGTGTTACGGATGATCCTTGCATGATTTCGGTCGCGGGTCGTCGGGTCAACGGAATGTCAACAGGGCGGTTCCGGTTTGTTCATTCTTCGCATCTAATCCGTCCGTTACTACGTGACCACCGGGATCAGAATGACCATTTGCTCGTTCCCCGAGGGCATTTTCAACCTCTATAGTCCACTAAAATGACCGTAATAGCATCGATCTCAGGAATAAGGGGCATTTTTGGAGAAGGGTTGGATCCGGAGTTGCTGGTTGACTATGCAGCTGCCTTCGGTGAGTGGATGCGCTCGAGAAGGGCTGATGAGTCGCCTCCGACGGTTGTGATGGGGCGTGACGCCCGCGTGACGGGTGACGTTTGTGCCCGCATCGTCGGGGCCTCCCTGCAATCGATCGGCTGTGATGTGATAGATGCCGATTTGGCCACGACGCCAACCGTGCAAATGGGTGTGCTGGAACTGGCTGCCGACGGTGGCATCGTGATCTCGGCCTCACACAACGACGCAGAATGGAATGCGTTGAAGCTGTTCAACGAAAAAGGGGAGTACCTGACGGCCGAAGAGGGAGCTGAAGTCGCCGGTTTTCGCGAGAAAGATCGCAGAAGCTGGAGGCGATTTGACGGCATGGGAAGTTACCGGCGCCAGGATTTCCTAGACTCTCACATAGATCGTATTCTTGCACTTCCGTTGATAAACCGGGAGCAGATTCGAAAGGCCAATCTTAGCGTGGTCGTCGATTCCGTCAATTCCGTCGGTGGGATCGCCCTGCCCGCGTTGCTGGGTGCGCTCGGGATCGCAGACGAAAACATAACGAAACTACACTGTGAGCCGACCGGTATTTTTGCTCATAAGGCCGAGCCGCTGCCTGCCAACCTGCATGAAATCGTATCGGTCGTCGCGGATACCGGCGCCGATCTCGGTGTTGCAGTCGACCCGGATGTCGACCGGTTGGCGCTGATCGCGGATGGTGGCGTTTTCATCGGAGAGGAACTGACACAGGTAGTCGTGGCAGATTTTCTGTTCGGTTCGCGCCCCGGTGCATTCGTAACGAACCTTTCTTCGTCGCGCCTGATTGACGACATTGCGCGGCGCTACGGACAGCAGGTATACCGCTCCGCGGTAGGCGAGATCAACGTGGTGACCAAGATGAAAGAGGTGGGGGCCATTCTGGGCGGCGAGGGGAACGGCGGGATTATCTATCCTGCCGTTCACTATGGAAGGGACGCGCTGGTTGGGATTGCCATGGTGCTGCAATATCTCGCCGGTACGGGCAGGTGCCTCTCGGAACTGATTGCCGACTATCCCCGCTATGCAATGGCGAAGGAGAAAGTGCCACTGGCGGGTATCGATGCCGAAACCGTGTTGGGTATCGTTGCCGAACGCTATTCCCATGAGGAGATCTCAACACTCGACGGCGTCAAGATCGATTTCCGG
>CAZIIP010000152.1:0-8037 GCA_964539455.1 uncultured Rhodothermales bacterium | reverse complement strand
TAGAAGTTTCGGATGTAGCGATATCGTGACGTGCGGACGGTTCGGATGCGGTCAACGGTTTCGTCTCCCCGGTCGCGTCCACCGAAAACATACCGCCGCGGCGGCTCTGCGCTTGGTCCGAGAAAAATCCTGCCTTGCATCTTCGGGGGTTTCGGAATCCCCGCCAGCGCCAGTGTCGTGGCGGTCACGTCGATTGCCGCCACGAGACGGTCGATCCGGGCGCCCGGTTCGTAACCGGGGAACGCTCCCAGCGAAGGGGGCACATAGATGATAAGCGGCACGCTGAGTCCGCTGTCGTACGGCCATTGCTTACCCCGGACCATCGCCCTGCCATGGTCTCCCATGAAAATGACGATGGTGTTCTCCGACAAGCCGTCCCGTTCCAGCAGGTCGAGCACCGTGCCGACTTTCTTGTCGAGCGCCATAACGGTGTTGAGATACTGCGCCCAGTCCTCACGAACGATCGGATGATCCGGATAGTAAGGCGGCAACACTACTTCGTCGGGGTCGGCGGTCCGGTCGATTCGCTCGTGAGCGGTATCCCAGGCATTGCCGCGGTGTGTTTCGGGGAAATTGACCTGAGCGTAAAACGGTTGATGATCCTTAAGCTCGCTCCAGACTTCGGTATCGAACGGCTCACCCCGATAGGTGAAGTTCCAGTCGGTTTTACCGGTGCCGTTGAACGGTACGTCATCCGGAAACGTCCGGATGTTGCCGGTGAAATAACCGGCATGTCGCATCCAGTCGGAGATCGTCTGCACGCCTTCCGGCAGATACCATGGATAAGGGGACGGATCGTCGGCGCGGTGACTTCGGTGGTTATGGGCACCGATCGTTCCCTGATACATCCCCGTATTAAAGGCGCTTCGGCTCGAGGAACATACGGGGCTCGTCGTAAACGCATTCGTAAACAACATGCCCTGCTGTGCCAGTGCGTCAAGACGAGGCGTTTCGACTTCGGGCGTACCATAAATGCCCAGTTCCGGTCCCAGGTCCTCGCCGAGAATCCAGAGCACGTTGGGTTTGGGCGGCACGTTCGGTTGGGCCGTAGCGGTACGGCCACACATCAACGCTACCAGACAGCCTACAAAAAATCGAAGCAACAACATGTGTTGGATGAAACGACCTGGAAATACGAGCGGGATCATCGGGAAATCGGGTCAGAGTGAAGGAAAACCTGCGACGCAATATAACATGCACAAGCCATCCAACGCTTGAGACGCTTACTCCGGATCCCGGCTGAATGGTGGAAGAAAAACGCGGTCCGGTTCAGCCGTCAATTCGAACAGGACGGCGCCGTTCTCTTCATCATGGGCCACATTGACCGTCTCGTCCGGATCGGAACGATGATCGTAAAGCTCATAACTTTGAACCGTTCCGGACCTGTCGAGCCACCGAACGAGTCGATAGCGATCGTCTCGAACCGCCTGACCCATCAAGGAGGCCTCTTCATACGTTGTGTGTGTGCGCGAGTCGTTGCGGATAAACTGGCTGAACGCGAATTCCCCACCGCTTCCACCTTCCCGCATCCGGCTCATGCCATACGTCCAGAAAAAGTTTGGTCATAGCCGGACGCAGCCCATCCGGACCGAATATCAGGTCCAGGATCTCACTTCGATCCTGCTCCGATAAAATCGAGAAACCGCCGTACTCCTGGGGCCACACGTCATAGTCACGCGTCTGGGAAGTCTCTACATAGTTCACGCCGAACCCGTCCCATTCTCGGAGATGGTCCGAGAAATCGATACCAAGGATGGGATCTGCAAAAACGGGCACCTCAATGCCGGTTGGGGGTGGCGGCTCCTGCGCTGCGGCGTATGCTGAAAACAGGAGGACAGCCAGAACGGACGCGGATAGTCGGGGTTTGATGCTCATGTTAAAACTAGATTGGTTTTGTCTGTCAATGTGTCAATTGTTTGGAAACGGGCGTCGTTGTCACCATCCTCTTCCCGATGGATGTTCCGAATGTGGATGGCATAACGACCAGGCTCGTCGATTTGCGATCGGCACGGGTGATTCGCCCCGGAGCGGCAGAAGTATGCCGTTGGAGGAGTGGCTCCTGCATCAAATATCGCATGGTCGAAACGGGATTCGGCGAACGAATTCGCCCGGTTGCTTGAAAAAGAATCACTGTTAGTAAGCGAGAGCAGGGCGCCTGACGCAAGCACATGCGAGGGGGTTACCGAACGGCTAACTACCGGTGCGCCGGCGTTTTCAGGTTTTTGCCATCTTTTCGTACCCATCGACAACCAGATCGATGAGGTTACGGCCCATATAATTCCGAACCGCCTTTTCAGTGAACAAGCCCTCCTCCACGCGCGGATCGGTGTGGTGCTCGGGATCCATCAGGCCGTCGAACATGGCCCGGTAGCCACCGAAATTCCAGGTCTGCCGACCATAAGGGGCATCGCTTCCGACGGCAATATTCCGGTCGTAAGGTGCGCCGGCAACCTGGTAGCTGATGAAATCACTCTCGATATGGGCATCGCGTTTTGCGCTCTGGATGAAGAAGAGATTGGGGCACCGCAGACCGAGTTCCCTTGTCTGTTGATACAGTTCCTCACCTTCCAGATAGCTGCATCCACCGCCGCCCATGTGCACGGCGATGATTCTTGTGTTCGCATACCGCCGTGCAACGCGCTCCAGTCCGTCTGCCGGGGTATAGGGCGTGTCGGCGCCAAAGTGGAATGCCGGAATGGCTCCGAGCGCCACAATTTGGTCGGCAACCGCGAACACCTCCGGGCTGTCTATTGGAAAGGCGTTCTGTGCCGGATTCATTTTGATGATCGGGAAGCCGAAGTCCTGTACGCAGGTTCCGACGATATCAATCGCAAGTTCCGCTCCAAGGGCTTTGGGATCGGTCCAACCCGCCGGAATGAAGCGCGTGGAGTGCGTAACGGCAGCGTCGCGTATATATCGATTGGCGGCTAGCAGGCGTCCGTGGTCCGTCTCCCGATCACCGGTGTACACCGTCGCCGCCGGGTTTTGCCAGATAAGTGACACGTCAACGCCGGCCTGTGTCATTTCATTCAGCAGGTCCTCTTTCGAAATCGGCTTTCCGTGGAAATAGTTTGGCGTCATTACGAGACGCTCTCGAACGGTGGTCGGCAGGGTGCCCGGATCGGAAATGTGTGTGTCGCCATCGACGACCAATTCGTCCCGGTGGGCTTTCAAATGTGCAAGCAGGTGGTCTACCGCCTCATGAGATCCGGATGTCGGCATGGTAGCAGCGTTCAGTCAAATCGGGCAACGGCCGACAAGGGCCGCAGGTGATGACATAAGTATAGATGCCGTGCTGTAGGTTCGCTAGAGAAGAAGCAAATTGATACCGTTTCCAGTGGCCTCAATCGGTGGTGTTGATGGGAATACACCGACCGTCCGGGAAAAACCACGGCATTTCGTTGCGATTGGGAACGGTTCCAATCGTGTGAACATCCGCATCTTGCCAACGATACGCGCTGCAAGTGGAGGGGAATGTTCCATCGCCGGCGACGATGGTGCCGTGGCGAATCTCGGCCTGATCACTTCCCACGGGTTTTTCGCCGGCAATCTCGATACGCGCTGGTTCGGAGATCACCACAGCCGAGGAATCGATGTCATTCGCGAAAAACGACCTGACATCCATGCCTGGGTCACCTCTACCAGCTGGGCGGAAATGGACGTGAATTTTGTTCGGCAGATCTACGGCTCGATCTATCATGCCAAAGTAAACGGACTCATCCCGTGGGCAGGGATTCAGCGTCCGCCGCACTGGGTGGGCGGAGATCCGAATCCGGGAAACGCGATCCAGGTATCTGAAGACGGGACATACGAAGTGCGGCGCGGCTATTACTTCTACAAGCAGGTCACCCGAGCCGGTCAACCCGGCATGGCGGTCGCCCGAACGATGTCCATGGATACGCACATGCCCATTATCGCCTTTTCCCGAAACGGCACCTCAAATCCGGATGCTTTTGTCGTTATCAACAATCGGATGGAACCTCGAACGATCGAAATCTCCTTGACAGGCAACGAGAGCCCGCATTTCGAGGCTTTTCGGACCACGGACGAGGCCGACCGGTATCTTTCGCTGGGGAACTTTGAGACGCAAAACGGCAAGGTTGTTTACGAAGCCCCGGGCCGGTCGGTGACGACGTTTTTTCGAGATAGCCTGGCCCGCGTTTTGCCCCAAGGTTTTGCAACCTCCGTTTTGGATCGTTTGGAAGGGTTGGGGGAGTCGACAGCGCAGGTGCCTCATGTCCTTTGTGCTCAACGGCCAACCGCATGTCAGTCCTGAAGCGCGCGAGCGCGTACTGCGCGTCGTGGAGGAACACAACTATCGGCCGAGCCATGCGGCCCGTGCGCTGGTTGCGCAACGGGCGGAGGAAATATGCCTGGTCAGTCCGCCGGAACCGCCGTCCGTCCGGGCCAACGGTTACTGGGGACTGCTAGTAACCGGCGTCTCGAAGGGCTGCAGCAATCATCGGTATTACCTTTCAGTATCCATCTGTCCGGATCCGTTGGCCGACGAGCAGGCCTACATCCTGCCGGCTGATTCGCTTTACGACGGATATATCGTATTCAGCAAAGATATCGACGAGCGGGTGATGACCGATCTGCTCTCCCGGAAGAAGCCCGTGGTCTTGATCGAGCAACATCCTTCCTATCCAGACGCCTGCGTGGTGATGATCGACAATGTTGAGGCGGCCAGAAACGCCGTCAACTATCTCGTGAATCTCGGGCACAAGGACATTGCGCTGGTACAGGGTGCATACGGCGCACAGGTGACGCACGATCGAACGGAGGGATACCGTATGGCGCTCGAATCGGCAAATGTCCCGTTCCGGGATGAACTGGTTGCTTCGGGTGATTTCACCGAGACGAGCGGATATGAGGCCGTTCTGGGCTTGCTTCAGGGACGGATAAAGCCGACCGCATTCTTCTGCGAAAGTGACGGAATGGCTGTCGGTGCACTGCTGGCCTTGCATGAGACCGGCATCAGCGTTCCTGAGGAAGTATCAGTCATGGGATTCGGCGGATACCCGCGCTCGGCCTACACCATTCCACCACTGACCACGGTTCGGCAGCCGGTAGTTGATCTGGGGGAAGCGGCGGCTGAACTAATGATCGATCTGATCGAAGGCTCAGCGTCCGGCCAGACGGTTCGTTGTCTTCCGGCGCCGTTGATCGAGAGGGGAACGTGCGGACCTGTGGCGCAATAGGCGAACGGAGGAATGAAGAAACTTGCCCCGGCGAAGCTGCTACCGCTTGGCTAGAGAGTCCCGGTATGAGGATCTGAAGCCGAACGGTGGAACTTGCCCCGGCGAAGCTGCTACCGCTTGGCTTTAGAGTCCCGGTATGAGGATCCGAAGCCGAACGGAGGAATGAATTGCCACCCACTTTTCATGCGACGCTTATTCGTCGGAGCGCCGCGTTGGACGCCGGCGATTTGGCGGATACCGTGCAGCCGCCTACTTTCTTGCTGGTGGGGACGAGCACAGACGAACCCGAGTGTGTGCACGCCCCCCGATGCGCCTCGAACCATATAAAAACAGCCTCGTCCCATGAATGAATTCACCCGGAGAGAGTGGCTCGGATTGGTAGCTGCCGGAGGAACCGGATCGATGATTGGTCGCCCCGGTCACACCTTGTCGCCGGTCCAGCCGGCGACTATCGATCCAAACGGCGCACAATCTCCCGTATTGCTCCTCATCACCGGATGGGCAACCCACAATATCGGCGATATCGGTCATACGCCCGGGACACTGCGTTATCTGGAAGACCATTTTCCGGAAGCGAAGATCCACTGCTGGATGCGTTCCTTTAATGACGAAGTACTCGGCATGCTGCGCCGAAGATTTCCGAACGTACATATGGTAGAGGGGGGCGACTTGGATAGCGACGGCAACGCCTCCACGCCGGAGCTGCAGGCGGCATTTGACGAAGCGGATTTTGTGATACAGAACTCAGGGATGTCATACAACCGGTTCTGGGCGCCGCCTGTCAGATGGGCGCTGGCAACTTTGTCCAATGCCAAACGCTTTGGCCACTACGCCCAGAGCTTCGACGGTTTCCGGAAGCAGGACCTCGATACTACCCCGGATTTACTCTCCCGCATGGATTTTATCTACACGCGCGACAATGAATCGTTGCTGTCGCTTCGCCACGCCGGTGTTACACCGGGAATCCTCGAATTCGGACCTGACGGCTGTTTCGGCGTGGATGTGCGAGATGATGATGCGGCAAATGCCTTCCTGGACACGCATGACCTGGAGCCCAAACGCTTTCTGGTCGTCATCATTCGCACGGACAAGCGATACGATCTCGAGCCGGACGATCCGCTCAACCGCATTCCCGGCGGACCCAATGAATGGAGTGCGAAGCTACGCGAGGTAATGGTGCATTGGATACGCCGCACCGGACTACCCGTCGTCATTGTGCCTGAGGTCGAGAAGGAAATCGAACCGGGAAAGGCGCTTCTGCTGGATCCGCTTCCCGACGACGTTATACCGAAGGTCGTTCACCGCAAGACATTCTGGAATGTGGACGAAGCGATATCCTTCTATGCCCGTGCGCACACGGTGGTCTCGGTGGAGCCCCACTCGTGTATCATGGCCTTGTCCGTAGGCACGCCGATCATCCACTTCTTCACGCGCCACCATGGCTACAAGGCGTGGATGTTCCGCGATATCGGTCTGCCGGAATGGCTGATTTCGCTGGATGATGAACCGGCCTCGCGGGTAAACGCTGCAATCGATCGCATCGATGACCATTACGATCTGGCACAAGAAAAAATTGCACGCGCCATGACGTTTGTCCATGGGCGTTCGGGGGAGATGATCCGTGAAATCAGGCGAATTGCGCTCCTGGGGTGAGGAGAGCGTCTGACCATGCTGTTTTCCTTTTTGTATCATAGACGGCAGTCAAAGAATTGAAATCGCAAGGTGGATGGTTCACTTCCGAGTGGAGACATGACATGGCGCAGGGCCGATCCAGCGGTAGAATCAATGCAGGTTTTGTGCGGCTTTACTCCCTGACAGGCCTGGATTTTGCGATTCGGTGCCTGTACCGCAGCCATTTCCGGCGCCAAACACCCAACCGGTGTCGCGCTGTTTTTTTTAAATTGACCGGCGTCCGGTCCCGCTTGAAGGCATCCGGATGCTTCTAACTGCAGCTTTCATCAACAACATCAGATACGAAATCGATATGAGCGAACTCTTGCTCATCGCCCGAATGACGATTCAGGACGGAAAACTCGACCAATTCAAGAATGTCGCCGAAGAGTGCATGCAGATCGTCCGCGAAAAGGACTCCGGCACAACCGAATACACCTGGTATTTGAATGAGCCCCAACTTTCCTGTGTGGTCACGGAGAGATTTGTTGATTCGAACGCCCTCATGGAACATGTCGATAATCTCGGCGATGCGCTGGGTAAATTGGGAGCGCTTGTTGAAACATCGGTAGAGTTGTTTGGAGAACCGACCGAAGAACTTCTGAAGTCGATGGAGGATGCCAATCCCACGATCTACCGCTTCCTTCAGCGACTGTAATCCATCATTTACCGTTCGCACGGATTGACGCGTTCGGCACCGAAGTGTATCGTGCCACCGGAAGACGTCTCGAAATCGGGGTCGGGATCGGCAACGATCGCTCTGCACCGCCGACGCAACGAATACATTTTTGGCCGCAATCATCAGACCCCACCTGATCCAACGCTGATTGCGATCACACTTTGGATGAACCTTACCCTGCGATTTCTTCCCAAAGTGCCGGGTTGAAGGGTGCGACCCGTGAGGGGCAATTCTCTCGTTGGCAGACTTCGCAGCTTCGGAAGTCTCTTTCGGTCGGGAACAGGATGCCCGAAACGCTTTTGCCCGGCACCATGAGAAACGAGTCCGTCAACTGAACGCCGATAGCCCCCTCTACATCACCCAGCAGTGCAAACAGGTTCGCCTGCTGCTCGATCGGCCAGACGGACACATCTGCCGAACCGGGATGCATCGCAGCTGTTTTGTTCAACCGAAATCTGTCACGGAGGACGCTCTCAAGATGTCGGT
>CAZIIP010000151.1:5500-8046 GCA_964539455.1 uncultured Rhodothermales bacterium | reverse complement strand
CGGATTATTTCGAGGAATTGTATTTCCGCGCGGAAAAACTGATCAAGGCCGGGAAGGCATATGTCGACGACCAAACGGAAGAGGAAATCAGAAAAAACCGAGGTACGGTGACCGAGCCCGGCGTGAACAGTCCTTACCGCGACCGATCGGTCGAAGAAAACCTCGATTTGTTTCGCAGAATGCGTGCAGGCGAGTTTGAGGATGGCTCTCGCGTATTACGGGCCAAAATCGATATGGCCGCCCACAACATGCTCATGCGCGATCCGCTGATATTCCGCATCAGGCATGCCCATCACTACCGAACGGGAGACGCGTGGTGCATCTATCCGATGTACGATTTTGCGCATCCGCTCTCGGACGCCCTCGAGAATGTCACGCATTCGCTCTGTTCTCTCGAGTTCGAGGTGCACCGACCGGTCTATGACTGGTTTGTCGAGAACACCTTTGACCCACCGCTCCCCCACCAGTACGAGTTTGCGCGCCTCAATCTCGATTACACGGTCATGAGCAAGCGAAAGCTGCTCCGGTTAGTCAATGAGGGATGCGTATCGGGGTGGGATGATCCGCGGATGCCGACGCTTTCCGGGATGCGACGCCGGGGCATCACTCCGGCTTCGATCCGGATGTTTGCAGACATGATCGGCGTGGCAAAAGCCGACAACCGAATCGACATCGGTTTGCTGGAGTACTGTATACGGACTGACCTCAACGACAAGACTCCGAGGGTAATGGCCGTCCTGGATCCGCTCAAGTTGGTTATCACCAACTATCCTGAGGAACAGTCCGAGGAGTTGGAATGTGCCTATTTCCCTCACGACATTAACAAGGAGGGTACGCGGATGGTGCCCTTCGGACGAGAAGTCTATATCGACCGGAGCGATTTCAGTGAGGATCCGCCGAAAGGATTTTACCGGCTTTCGCCCGGCGCGGAAGTCCGCCTCCGATATGCATACATCATTCGCTGCGAAGAGGTGGTCAAGGACGATGGCGGTCAGGTATGTGAGTTGCGCTGCACCTTCGATCCGGCGACGAAAAGCGGCTCGGATACGAGTGGAAAGAAGGTCAAGGGCACGATTCAGTGGGTGTCCGCCGAGAGGTATTTGTCTGCTAAAGTACGGCTGTATGACCGGCTGTTTTCCGTTGCCAATCCAGACGAGGGCGATGCCGGATTCAAGTCTCACATAAATCCCGACTCGGTGCAGGTCGTCGATTCCGCCGTCATCGAGGAGAGTGTGGCGCATGATCCGGTGGATACACGCTACCAGTTTACCCGTCTGGGCTACTTCGTACGTGACGCTGTCGACGCAACATCCGCAGATCCTGTTTTCAATCGCATCGTAACGTTGCGCGACACATGGGCCAAGAAAGCGGCTTCCGACGAACCGGCTTCGAGAGATGCACCGGCTGAATCGACAGCATCGCAGGCACCACTTGGTCCTACGTTCGCGGAGCGGGTAGCGCAGCTTTCGACGAAACCGAAAGAGCGCTATAACCACTATTCGGAAGCGGTCGGACTGAACAAACACGATGCGCTTGTGCTGGCGGAAAATCGGGAAATCCGGGACTTTTTCGAGGCTGCACAAAAAGGTGGCCATGATGCACGGGCGGTGGCGAACTGGGTGATCAACGAACTCCCCGCGGTTGCCCGTGAGGTATCTCTTGAGGAGTTGAAGTTTGGTGCGGGCAGTATTGGAGAGCTGGTCGGTTTGATCGAAAGGGACGTGATTTCTCGGAGAATTGCGAAGGAAGTCCTTGCAGAGATGGTAGACACGGGCGCTTCGCCGGTAAAAATCGTCGCGGAAAAGGGTCTGGAGCAGGTAAGTGACTCAGGAGCGCTGACACCGATCATCGACCGCCTCGTCAAGAACCACTCGGACAAAGTCGCCGCGTACAAATCCGGAAAAACGGGTCTGATAGGCTTTTTCGTCGGGCAGGTGATGCGGGAAACGAGCGGGAAGGCTGATCCGAAGCTGGTGCAGCAACTTCTTTTGGAGCGGTTGGGATAGTTGGAAGCTGGTTCCAGGTGGCTAATTGCGGTGGACACGTCAGCTCAGAGGGTCTCGGGCATCGAGAGGCGGGCGTGGCATGCCGCTGAACAACTCGCGCAGGGGCCAGCCTGCCCGACGGACACGAACAAGTATCTCGCGCAAGTCCCTTATTTTGCATTGCGTATCCGCATCCGGATGCGCGATGATTTCATCCTCTAGAGTCTCAACCTGTTCTCCTACACGCTCCAACACGAGGAAGTAGTGATCCAGGATAGCATCGAGCAGGGCATAAGCGAAATATACGACCGCTAGTGGATCCACCGGGCCCAACCCACGATTCACTTCTCGGACACCACTTGAACCGGAAATGGATCGGTAATGCTGCCGGTGTATATCGAACGATGCGGGAAGGGTATCTCGATTCCGTTACGGTCAAAGGCATCCTTGATATCGATTTGAATCTGCGTCTTGAGCCGAAACCAGTTGTCCATAGCCGCCCAGATGCAAAAACGGAAAGTGAGGGCGGAATCACCGAATCCGTCAAAGATGAACAGCGGC
>CAZIIP010000151.1:0-5490 GCA_964539455.1 uncultured Rhodothermales bacterium | reverse complement strand
AGCGGCGCCGGTTCCTCGAGTACAAGTGGATTGTTGCGCGCGATGTCCATGAGCACTTCCCGAACGCGGTTGAGGTCTTCCTTGTACGCAACCCCCAACTCCAGATCGATTCTCCTGATGGGAAATCGGCTCAGATTGACGATTACGGATTTCAGCAGTGTCTCGTTCGGGATCCGCACGAACAGATTTTGAAATGTGCGCAGTTTTGCGGACAACAAATCGACCGACAAAACAATCCCCTTCGTCTCGCCGACCTGGATGATATCACCGATAGCAAAGGGCTTTTCACCCAAGAGGAACAGACCGCTAATCAGATTTGATGCCGACGTTTGAGCGGCAAAACCGATCGCCACCGTCAGGATCCCCGCAGCACCCAGTAGGACTTTCAGATCGAGACCCAAATCGGACAGCGCAGACACTACAAAAACGCCGAGTACCACATAGAAAACCATGCGCCTGATGAGAAGCTCACGCTGTCTCGCTCCGGAACGAATCACCAGGCGTCCGAGTCCGCGCGCCATAAGCCAGGCGACCAGCAGACCCAGGACGAATTTTGCGCCGGCCCCTAGAATGGTCAATGCCAGTCCACTATCCCAGAGGTCCCTCAATTCATGCCACCAGTATTCCATCATGAAGCAAGTTTTGTGCTGAACAAGGATGTAAAGCGTCGCACAAGCGTTCCAGGCTCGAGAATCCGCGGTTCGGACAGCAGTCTCGCTCCCTGTGCCATCGCGGGTGGTTCGGGACGGATGTGCGCCGTCACCACTTGCTCCGAAGCATCCCCCTCGAGTGTCGCCGTCTGTGTCCACAGGTAATTCCTCGGACCGACGTACAACGACAGGTGCTGCACGGGCATTTTGATACGTTCGAGCGCCAGTATCACGTTGGATACATTGCGTACCACCACCTGTGTAATGGCCCTGTGTGGTCGTAGCGGTAGTTGGGCCAGTTCAAGTCTACCGGTCGTTTGCGTGGCGTAGCAAAGTTCACCTTCCCCGGTGGAAGCACCGAGCCAGGTGTCCCGCAACCGGAACGACGGTGTCTCGAAGGCGACCGTGTTTTTGTCACCGAGGCGCAACTGCAGCCAAACCGGCATACTCACATAGAACGAAATCTCCTCGTGCGGCAGCACAAAGAATGGCGCTTCCGGACGGACGACGATCGCACGATCGGCATGAACCGGGTGCAATGTCATTCGAGCGGACTCACATGATGTCGCGTAGCGCAGCGTTTTCTCAGACGGTGGCACCGTGAACGGATGGCCGGCAGAATCCGGATCCGAGACAGGGACTTCCAGACCAACCGCATCGTGCATGGGATCGTCGATCTGTTCGTGCACCACTTGCCACTCGTTCGGCAGCCGCTTGAGCCAGAGCGTACTTGAGCCTACCACCCATTTTGCAATGCTGTTCGGTTTCAACTCCTGGTCTTCCCACCAGGCGATCGATTTCGCCATTGATTTAGCCGCCACGGACATGTCTATTCCTACGTCGTCGGGTCAATCGACGCCTTGACCCTATCAGTCGATGCTGCGCGAAAAGCATCAATTGCATTTTCACTTTTTCAGGCATACACGTTTTTACATCCACACTACCCGCCGGCGACCCTACCATTCCTTCATTCCCTTCTTCCCGGGTTCGGGGTACGGATAGGTGCCGTCCTTAAACGGTACGACAGGCGGTATGGACTCATAGTTCATGCTCTCGATATCCGGTGCATACTCGTTGTCCGAATATAACATCTGGTCGTACGTGACAATCTGACCGGTGTGCGCGGCCAGCCGTCCCATGGACGTTACCAGACTTGCCTCTGCGCCGCGTGTCGCCTCGTTATAGGGTTTGTCTTCCCGGATGGCCTCGATCAAATCCTCCCACTCCATCTGGTAGGGATCCGGTTCAGGTTGCGGGAAGACCCACTTCAACGACAGGTCCGTCATCTTCTGATCTCTGAACGTCCGGGTTTTTCCGGGCACATGTCCCCGATTAGAGACGATCCCGGAGCCGTTTGAACCATGCAGATAGCTCGCAAATTCACCATGCACGTTGTTCATGTTCCTGCCGTAGTAGTACAGCTTACAACCATCCGGATAGGTGTATTCAACCGAGTAGTTGTCGAAATTCTGATCCACCAGATTCCCGCGGTAGTGCCTGCCGCCCGAGGCTTTTGCCTCGACCGGCCACGCGCCTTTCATCCAGGAGCATTCGTCGATCTGGTGCACATAGAAATCGCTAAACGATCCACCGGAAGCCCAAATGAAGCTGTGGAACTTTTGAACCTGGTACAGCAGATCCGTAATGCCCTCCGGCCGCGGACCATCCTGGAAGCCGACCGCGATATCGAACATGCGATAGGCCCGCATCGCAACAATGTCGCCGATCTCTCCGGATGCTACGCGATCCTTCAGTGCTTGTCTTGCACGACAGTGGCGAACCATCAGGCCTACGCCGACCTTCAGATTCTTCTCTGAGGCCTCACGGGAGAGATCGAGCATCCTGCGGGTGGTCGGGCCATCCACCGTCACGGGTTTCTCCATGAAAACATGAAGGCCTTTTTCGATCGCATACTTGAAATGTACCCACCGAAAAGCGGGAGGAGTGGCGAAGATGACCACATCGCCCGGATTCAGACAATCCATCGCGTCTCTGTAGGCATCGAACCCGATAAATCTTCGATCTTCAGGTACGTCCGTCTGCTCCGGATGCTCTCCCATCAAGGCATCGTAGCTGGTTTTGACACGCTCCGGGAATACGTCCGCCATCGCAACGATCTTCGTCGGACCGTTTTTGACCTGAACCGCATTGGACGCAGCGCCGGTACCTCTGCCACCGCATCCTACGAGTGCCACCTGGATCAGGTTGTTTTCGGCGACATATCCGGGGCGCGATTTTGCTTTCGATACCGGAAGTGCGCCTGCAGCGGCAGCGAGACCGGTTGTTTTCAAGAAGTCGCGGCGACTGGTTTGACTCGTGCTTTTCATGGCTCGGTCGGGTCGGTGGAGGAACGGCGGCTCTATTGATAATACGCACCGTTCGGCTGAAGGTCGAGAGGAAGGAAAGGTGTGGGTTGTGTGGAGGTATGGGGTGTTGGTGAGGGTAACGGGGTATGGGTGAGGGTTGAATATGAGAATATGGGGATATGGGGATATGGGGATATGGATAGCGGTATGGATAGCGGCTCGGTGACGTCGAAGGTGGAGCCGGCCGAAAACCCAGCCACCGGAAGCCGGTGCGGCCGTCCGGCGTCAACTATAGCCGATCATCACGGCTACGACAAGCGCCAATGCCCCTAACACCACCAGCTTCAGTATCAGCGGTCCGATGAATCGAAACCACCGGTCGTAGGGAATGCCGCACATGCCCAGAATGCCCATCAAAACGGCATTGGTGGGCACGATCATGTTCATGAAGCCGTCACCCATCTGATAGGCCAGCACCGCAACCTGTCTCGAAACGCCGACGATGTCCGAGATCGGCGCCATAAGCGGCATGGTGACGTAGGCCTGTCCCGAACCGGACGGAACGAAAAAGTTCATCAGACTCTGGATGACGAGCATCCCGACGGCAGACAGTTCCGCGCCCACGTACGTCAACTGGTTGGACAATCCGAAGATCACGGTGTGTAGCACCTGACCGTCTTCCAGTATCAGCGCAATACCGCGTGCAAATCCAATCAGAAGGGCCGTTCCCGTAAGCTCGGCGGCACCGGCCGTAAACGTCTTTGCGGTCTCATTTACCGATGAACCCGCTATGAGGGCGGCCAAAATCGCCAATGCCGAGAAAACGGCACCGAGTTCGACGAAATACCATTGGTGGACGGCAATGCCCCAGACGATCAGGACGAGTGCGAGCAGTGTGACAATCAGAACGGTGAGATGTCTGCCGGAGAGGTCTGGATAAACCGTCTTTCGGGGCGGTTGCGCCTCTTCTACGTCGGCTACGTAACTCGCGCCGGCATCCCTCCTCACTTTTCCCGCGTAGGTCAAAACGTGGTGGAAACCGACGAGAAAAAAGGGGCCGGAAAGGACGAGGCGGTACCACCACCCCGACGTCGGCGGCAGCTCGGCCACCTCTTGTGCCACCAGCACGGTAAACGGATTAATGACCGCAACTCCGTAACCGATACCGTATCCCACAACCATAATGCCTACCGCGGCCACCGTATCCATGCGCAGTGCCACACACAGTGTAATCAGAATCGCAACGAGAGGGATGTATTCCTCGGCCATACCGATTGTGGACGATCCCACTGAAAATGCAAGCATGCCCATGAGAATCAAAAGCCAGGGCCGGTGGCCGAAACGCTTCAGGATTTTTCCAAGCGCAGCATCGATCGCACCTGTGGCGCGAATGACTGCCAGTGATCCCCCGATCAGAAAAAGAAAGAAAATGATGCCCTGTGCATCGGCCAGTGCGCGCGGGATCGCCGTAAAGAGGGCCGCCGGTGAGAGTCTGGGTTGCACCTCAAGTACCTCGTACGTCCCCGGAACCACCACTTCGCTGCCGTGCTCGTTTACGCTGGTATCGAACGCACCTGCAGGCAAAATCCAGGTAGCACCGTATGCAAGCACCATCATTCCGAAAAGCAAGACCAGCGTGTGCGGTACGCGCAGGCGTTTCAGCATCTTTCTTCAGACTCTTTGAGAGGATCTTTGCCGAATAAGAAGGCAAAGGGGTTGGCGACTACCGACCCGCGAAGATACATTGTGTCCAGACATTTGCCATCGACTCATCAACAGACTATATGCCAACCGGCCAGATAGCCATGCTGAAGCCCACCTTCATTACCGCCGCCCTACTGCTAACCCTTTCCGCGTCTTTGTCGGCGCAAGACGTTCTTTACGTCCCCCTGCTCGAGTCGACGCCCATCATCGACGGCAACCTCGATGAATGGAAGGACGTCGCCCACCACGACGGCGTCTGGGACATCAACCGCATCGCCTCATACCCGTGGTACGACGACGGCAGACGCAACCGCCTTACCAACCAGAGTCAGGACGCCGACGCACATCCGTCCGATGATTTGCGGGCGCGATACTATATCGCCTGGGATGAAGAATGGTTGTATCTCGGGGCCGAGGTCGTCGACAACTTCAACGATCTCGAGGATCCGGATCCGGCAGATCACCGGTGGATGTTCAAGGACAGCATCTGCTGGTTTCTCGAGGCACCCGGCGATAACGCACCGGAGAATTTCGCCAGAGGAGATAACGCGTTTTGTTTCGTTGCGGACGACTCCTATTCGATTCCCGCCTGGTGGCGGCATGGCTCAGCAAACGAAGTGTATCTTGAAGATCCCATTCCGGCTGAAGGAGTCACCTACAAACTTACAATGAACCCCTGGGGGAGCGGAGCAGGAGACTTTATCCTCGAAGCAAAAGTAAAGATGGATCTGACCTTTCCCGTATCGGATCCCGACTGGGAGCCGCCCGTCGTTGGGGACGAGTACCGCATGGAAATCGTACACTGCGACCCTGACGGCGGTGACTACGGC
>CAZIIP010000150.1:4805-8046 GCA_964539455.1 uncultured Rhodothermales bacterium | reverse complement strand
CACCTCCCGCATACGACCGGATATCATCGACACCATTCGCATGGCACCGGGCGTTGCCGAATCGTACACGGTGTTCCATGTTCCGGTGCAGACATCCGCCGGACTTTCTCGCCTTACAGTTGTCGAGACAGGCAAGAGACTGCCGACCACTTTCCAACTGAAAAGCGGGAATCCGGATGAGGCCTATACCGCCTTCCTCGATAGCGGCGCCGTCTTGATTTCGGAGCCTTACGGCTATCGTAGAGAGCTGGGGCCCGGCGACTCGCTGCAGATCGTCACCACACAGGGTACCCGGTCATTTCGGATAGCGGGAGTCTACTACGACTATGCGTCGGATCAAGGGGTTGTGCTCATGCACCGCAGGCACTATCTCCAGCTGTTTGATGATCACGGGTACTCCGGCATAGCGCTTTATACCGACGAGGAGACCGCTACCTCCGAACTCATTGAAAACGTACGCCTGCTCAGCGCAGGAGAACAATTGCTCACGATTCAATCAAACGAATCTCTCCGTGCCTATTCCCTGGACGTCTTTGACAGAACCTTCCAGATCACGCTCGTCTTGCGGCTTCTCGCGGTCGTCGTTGCTTTCATTGGGGTGCTGAGCGCTTTGATGGCCCTGCAATTGGAACGGGCAAGGGAGTTCGGCGTGCTGCGTGCCTGCGGAATGACTCCCGCACAGTTGACCCGGTACGTGCACATCCAGACCGGTTACATGGGTTTGCTTGCCGGGATTCTTTCGACGCCGTTGGGAATTGCCCTGGCATGGGCCTTGATTTTCGTCATCAACAAGCGATCCTTCGGCTGGACCCTGCAGTGGGAATTGGGGCCGACACTGCTCCTACAGGCGACCGGTGTCTCCGTCATAGCCGCACTCCTTGCCGGTCTTTATCCCGCCTGGCGTATTTCCCGCTCAAGGACCGGAGACCTGATGCGCAGGGAATAGCGATTGTAAACGACCGACGCTCCGTAACATGACAAGAACCCTTATTGTCGTTTCGATGGCGATCATCCTGCTTATAGCGGCACTTTTCATACTTCTGAGGCAGGATTCGGAAGAGGTCCCAATTTCGACGCGCATCGGCGAGGCGCTTTCGGCCCCGGCGGAAGGATATCGCCGGGCAACGGAGCCCGTTCCATTCGATTTTCCGTCCGACCACGGACCACACAATGAATTCAGACTCGAATGGTGGTATTTCACCGGGAATCTGCGGGACACCGACGACCGGCACTATGGTTACCAGTTCACGATTTTTCGAAACGCCCTCATGCCGCCGGACGACTCCCGGGCTGCAGACACCTTGTCATGGGCCACCAATCAACTGTATTTAGGCCATATGGCCGTTACGGATGTGCCAAATGGCGCATTCTATGCGTATGAGCGTGTCAATCGAGGTGCGTTTGGTTTGGCAGGAGCCGAGACGTCACCTCTGCGGGTCTGGGTCGAAAACTGGGCGTTGCAGCAGATTGGCGGCCCTTCCTTTTCGGTTCGTTTGACGGCAGAGGCGGACGATGTGGCGTTCGATCTCGACCTCTCCGCCGAGAAACCGATGGTGCTGCAGGGCGACCGGGGCTTCAGTCGCAAAGGTCCCGATCCGGGGCAAGCATCCTATTATTACTCTTTCACACGAATGGCAACCCGGGGTACGCTCTCGATAGAGGATCGCCAATACATGGTCGAGGGATCGAGTTGGATGGACCGCGAATGGAGCACGGGCCTTTTGGGAGATTCACAGGTCGGGTGGGACTGGTTTTCGATTCAACTCGATAACGGCTACGATTTGATGTATTTCCGGTTACGTGAGCGCGATCCCGCAACGCCGCCGTACACGGATGGCGTAATCGTTACACCTTCAGGGACAACGGTTGCCCTTGGGACAGATGATGTAGTGCTCGCTCCGGTCGACGACTGGACGAGCCCGCGCAGCGGCGCCACCTATCCCGTTGCCTGGCGACTGGAAATTCCCGCATATACAATCGATCTGGAGATCGAGGCGTACGTTAGAGACCAGGAGCTGAACGTGACGGTCCGTTACTGGGAGGGAACCGTCCGTGCCCGGGGCACTTTTGAAGACCGATCCGTTTCAGGTTCCGGGTATCTGGAGATGACAGGCTACGGAGACAACAAACCGATCCCGTCAGGCTGACCCTCGCCTGGCCTCCTCCACCTGTTCAAAAAAGCGCATTGCTTTCAGCTTCTTTTCGAGGCGTCGCCTTTGCGCCTTGGATGGAGAGCGCAGCGGCAAGCGTGTCGGTCCGCAGTCGAATCCCGCCAGTTCCATTACGACCTTGAAGCCTGCCAAACCGCAGGTTTTCGTGACGGCGGATATCATGTTTACGGCCAGGGACTGCGTCTCCCGCGCCACCTCCGGTTTTCCGGACCGATACGCTTCAACGATCCGGTTGTACAACGGAGCGGCGAAATTGTAGGTCGTACCGACGGCGCCGTTGACTCCGATCGACAGTGAGCCCAGCAGCATCTCATCCACTCCGGTGAATACGTCAAATCGATCGGAGGCCGCATCGACGGCCCGCTGCAACTCGAATTGGCGATAATCGGAGAATTTCACACCCTTGATGCCGGGGATTAGGGATGGCCCGTCCTCAAAGAACCTCGCCACGTCGCATACGACGTGTGTACGCATTGGAATGTGGTAGTAATAGAAGGGGAGTTCCGGAGCTGCGGAGGCGATATCGGCCATGCAGGCCATCAAATCCTCTTCTCCCGCAAGCGGGAAGTAGGCAGGTGGCGTTGCGGAAAAGGCAGCCGCTCCGATATCCTGTGCATGGGAGGCAAGCAATCTAGCTTCCCGGATGCTGTTGTGACCGACCTGTACGATAACGAAAAGCCGGTCTCCGGCGGCTTTCACCCACGCCTCGGCCAGTTGCCGGCGCTCTTCCGACGTGAGAGACGGTCCCTCCCCGGTCGACCCGCCCACATAGACGCCTGTACATCCGTCGGAGCATAAACGCCGGGCATAATCGGGAATGCTTTCGAGTGCCGGATCGCCGTTCGGATGCATGGGAGTAAACGTCGCGGCGATGAGTCCCTTCCAGATCATATTCACTTGCCCTGTTGGTTTGCCGGAAGATAGGTCTCGCGCCGCAATCCATTAAGGCATCCGGCTATCATGTCGACCGGCCCAATGGCCCGGACATCCACCGGCGTATCCACATGCCCGAAATTCCGGCCGACGGTCGCATCCTATAGCCCGGGCGCCTGCGGGCGGGTCGTGTTCCT
>CAZIIP010000150.1:0-4705 GCA_964539455.1 uncultured Rhodothermales bacterium | reverse complement strand
CAATACGCTCGTGCCGGTATCTCCCCTATAGCCCGGGCGCCTGCGGGCGGGTCGTGTTCCTCAATACGCTCGTGCCGGTATCTCCCCTATAGCCCGGGCGCCTGCGGGCGGGTCGTATCAGGAACCCGCATCGACCGGGTGGCCTGATATGCGCCGCGGCGAGCGATTGAGGTCAGAGAAGATCATAAAAACCGGAACCGGCGGAACAACGCCCCCCACGTCTACTCGTATCTCAGCGCCTCGACCGGATCCACACGGGCAGCCTTCCTGGCCGGGAAGAATCCTGCGGTAATCCCGATCAGTGCCAGGGTGCCTATGGTCAGCATAGCGACCGTCGAGGACAGGATCGGATTCGTCAGGAACTCCATCGCCTGGCCGTCACCCGGGATCCTTTGAACGAGAAACACCACAACGGCAGAGAAGCCCAGACCGATAAGACCGCCGAACATGGAGATCAGGAGCGCTTCGAGAATGACCTGCGTCTTGATGTGAAACTTACGGGCCCCGATCGCCCGCTTGACGCCGAATTCGCGGGTTCGCTCCTTGACGGTTACGTACATGATGTTTGCCACGCCTACCCCCGCCAGGAACAGCGTCAATCCCCCGACGGCGCCGAGAAAGATTTCAATACCCAGGAACACCTTTTCCATTTCCTGCTGCATCTCGATAAAGTCCCATATTCCAAGCGCCCGTTCGTCCTCCGGATCAAATTTGTATTTACGTCCCATGACCCGGTAGATCTCGGATTTGACAAACGATGCGCGCCGGATTTCCCGGGGCCTGACGATAAAATGGTTGACGTAGCGGTGACCGTAGATGGCTTCGAACGTAGCCGCCGGAATGACTGCACGACGTGAGTCCGGACCGTTGTTCATGGACGTCTGCAGCTTTTCCTGAAGGATGCCGATAACGGTAAACGGCAAGCCGTCGATCATCACCGTTTCACCGACCGCATCGCCTCCATTGAACAACTGCCCGGCAATTTCGTGACCCAACACGACCACACGCCGTTTGAGTCGCTCGTCGCGCCGGTTCAGAAATCTTCCACCCAATTGTGGATACATCCGCCGCATTTCTCCGAAGATTGGATTGACGCCCTCCATGTAGGTGGTCGTCTTGTCTTTTGCCTTCAGACTGACGCCCCACCTTCCGTAGCTGACGCTCGCCATGTCGATTTCCGGAATCGACTCTTGCAGCAATGCAAGATCGGCTTTTCGCAGACCGATGCGTCTACCTTTGTCCAGTCCCTGATACGGCATGCTCGTCTCGCCGCCGTAAATCATGAGTATACGGTCGCCCATGTTCGTGAAGCCTGCGATCATTCGCTCACTGAGCCCCGCGCCGAATGCAAGCAGCAGCACAACGGAGATCGTTCCCCATGTAATGGCAAACATCGTCAGGAAGGCGCGTGTCTTTTGGGAACGGATATCGTTCCAAAAATCTGTAATCAGCGTCTTCCACATGGTGTTTTTCGTTCGTGACGATCAGACCCGGAGACATTCAACCGGATCGAGACCGGCGGCTTTTTTCGCAGGGAAGAACCCGGAGAGGAGGGAAATAATGGCTAAGAGCAATACGGTCACCCCGGCAACCAGGGGAGAAATCCGAGGCGTCCCTACGAACTCCTGTATCGGAATCAAGCCAAGCAATTCCACCAATCCGAGCGCAAGAAGGAATCCAAAGAAGGCGCCTATGCCTACCACAAACAAGGTCTCGAGGATGAACTGGACGAGGATGTCCTTGCGGGTTGCACCAACCGATCGCTTGATGCCGACTTCCGGTGTACGCTCACGCACCACGACGTACATAATGTTGGCAACGCCGATGCCGCCGACGGTCAGCGTAAAACTTCCAATAATGCCGAGAAAAATGTTGAATCCGATAAAGAAGTACTTCAGAAACTGGTCGGCTTCGTTGGTATCCCATACGCCCAACGCATCCTCATCGGCAGGGTCGAATTTCAATTTTCTTCCCAGGACTTCATAGACGCGTGTTTCGATGTAGTCCGAGAGCGAGGGATCTGACGGCCGGTACACCATATTGCTGAGGTAACGGTTGCCCAGAACCGCACGGTGCGTGCTCGCAGGTATGAAGATGCGGTCCTGATCCCTTGTATTGTAGGAGGAATTCTGCGTCTTCTCCCGCATCACCCCGATTACTGTGAACGGGGTTTGACCCACCATGACCTGTCTGCCGACGGCATCCTCCTCCGCAAACAGCAATCTTTTAATCTCATCACCCAGCACCACGACGCGCCTGCGGTATTTGAGATCGGGCTCATTTATGAATCTTCCACCGATTTCGGGAATGATGTTTCGCATGTCGCCGTAAATCGGGATGATCCCCGTGATTGCAGGGGATGTGATCGCTTCTCCAACCCGCACCGCCCGTCCGTTAGTGATGTACTCCGGACTGATGTGTGCAATCTCCGGAATTTCCCGCTCCAACAGAGTGGCATCCTCCTCCCTAAACCGTATGGGCCGACCGTCGGGAAAGCCGGCGAACGGTTTCATCGTTCGTCCAGGATACATGACGACGATTCCGTCGCCCATGCCATGCATGTTTTTGCGAGACTGTTTCTCGAGTCCGACCCCAAACGCAAGCAGTACGACGACAGCCACCGTGCCCCAGGTAATGCCAAGGATCGTCAGAAAGGTTCGCAACCGCTGCTGTTTTAGATCCTCGAGAAACTGGCTTATGGAGCTGAGTGATCGCATGGTTACGTCCGGCAAAGAGAAGAAAAACCGTCCAGCTATTCGATTTCTTTAGGCGGCTTTTCGCGTACGAGATTGCCCTCTTCTAGTCCGGCGATCACTTCCGTACTGATCGCATCGCTCAATCCGGTCTGAATGACGCGTTCCTCGGATTCTCCGGGACCGAAATGAACCACTACCTTGGCGGTGTCACCGGAGAATTCGATAACCCGCTCCGGAATGAGCAACACGTCGTCGTGTCGTTCAATAATGATCTCAGCGTTGGCGGAATAGCCGGCTCGTAGGACCGCAGCCACGGGATCACCCTCGGGATTGTGCAGGTTAGGCCGCGTAGCCGAATCGATTTCGATTTCGACGGGGAAAACCGTCGAGTTTTCTTCCTTGCTCGCTTTCAGCCAAATCTTTGACAGCGTTCCGTTCACCTTGGCGTCCGGCAACGCGCCAACCTTGATATCGACATCCATTTCCTCTTGCAACCGGCCGACATCGATTTCATCAACCGTTCCCCGAAATATCAGGTCCTCCATATTGGCCATCGTCATGAGCACGGTCCCTTCCTGGTATGAGGTAAGGGGCACGACCGGATCACCGATTTCAATCATTTTATCTAGGATAAACCCGCTGACCGGCGCCCGTACGACTGTTTCGAACGATCCTGTATTTGTGATAATCTTGCCTTCACGGAGCAACGCAAGTTGCTCTCTGCTGATCTGCAGTTGCAGGGCTGCTTCATTGTAGGTTCGCTCGCTGCGTTCGTACTCCTGGCGCGACACGAGCTGTTTGTCGAACATGGCTTTGAGCCGGTCGTGCTCTTTGCGAAGGTTGTCGACTTCGAGTTCGCGTAACTCGATGCGTCGTTCGGCCTCTACAAGCTCGGTAGGTGTCGGATTCGGCTGGATCTCGAGCAATACCGCACCGGCATCAACATAGTCACCCACGTCGGCAAACTCGCTTTTGACGACACCCGAGAACTGCGATTTTACACTGACCTCAACCCTGGGCTCGATCGTGCCTACGGCGAGGGCCTTGTCGATGATGTCACCTCGCTCAACTTCAACCGTCGGCGCTCCTTCTTCCTCCTCTGCGCCATTGGACGCCATCAGGGCCCAGGCGCCGCCGGAGACAACAATAAGTACAACAATGATCCAGATAGTGGCTTTCGTCTTGCGCGACATGGCGTCAGCAGTGAGGTTGGTTCCGTTTCGCCCGTGAACGGAGGGGGTCCCGGGCTTGCCCGCATCTCGGACACAATCGGCATTACGATAGCTGGGCCGGAGAGGTTACGCGGCGGGGAGGTGAAAGGTGTATCGAGCGTACCGCGCGGAGTTGAAGGTCTCCGCCGTGAACACGCCCCGGTCATCATGCCCGTACTGCGACCAGATAAGCTCCTTGTCCTCCGGCGGCCTGAAATTCTGCGGTTCGATGATGCCTTCGTACTTCCGATCTCCCACGTGAACATTGCTGTTGTCGATGATCAAGCGTTTGTTGACAAGACGGGGCGGATCGGCCTCATAGTCGATGTCGGCAAGAAATATCTGATCCTGCTCGGGTGTCCAGGCAATTTTCCATCTTGTCCGGGATACCGCCGGCAGTCCTGTACATACGAGAAGAAAATAAAGCAGGCAGATCGTGCGCATGCCAAGCGAATATTGAGACAATCGACAGCAACCGGCCTTTGAGCAACGGAAACTCCCTGCCGTTTTCAATACAAGGATCCTTTGCCATAAGCTGAACTGCGGTGGGCTCGCCGCGTTTAATAAGTTTTGTCCGGCCAATTTCGAACCGGATATTTCATGGACAACCACCAACCATCGCTGAGATGGCTACTGCACAAACGTCAAGTTCGGTTCCCGCCGCATCGAATTTCATACGTGATATCATCGATGAGGACTTGCGGACCGGTGCCACCGGTGGCAAGGTGATCACGCGTTTTCCGCCGGAGCCGAATGGGTATCTCCATATCGGCCATGCAAAGGCCATCTGCCTGAATT
>CAZIIP010000149.1:0-8070 GCA_964539455.1 uncultured Rhodothermales bacterium | reverse complement strand
ATTTTTCGGGAAAATAGACGAGAAGCGGCGCCTCCATCCCGGAGTCCAGAATCGACCGCTTGTGGCGCGGAAGGCCCGTGCCGTGGTCCGAATAGAAAAACACGATGGTGTCGTCCATTAGTCCCTCATCCTCGAGACGCTGGAGGAGTTCCCCGACCTGCTTGTCCAGCGCCGTCACACAATCATAAAACCGTGCAAGGGTCTGACGCACCACCGGAGTGTCCGGATAATAAGGCGGCACCGGAGCCGCGGCCGGATCATGGACTTGATCCGGATCGATTTGGCTTTGCACCTCATCAACGAACTGCTCATAGGGCCACACCATGGCTCGTGACTGGTGTGACACCATGTGATTGAACACGCTGAAAAACGGCTGGTCGCCGTCCCGTCCCCACCATCCGGCCGTGTCGCTGTTTTCGTCCCACGACGCCTCGATGATGGCCTGCGCGTTGCCGGAATTGTAATCGGTCTTCACGTTGTTGGTCGTGTAATAACCGGCCTCGCGCAACAGGGACGGGAAGCCCGTCCAGGATGCCGGCAATGGGAACGCCGATCGCATCTGGTGGGCACCCTGGATCGCCGCCGAGAGTCCATTGATCAACGCAGCCCTCGCGGGTGAGCAAACTGGTGCGGTGGCAAAAGCGTTGGTATAGATCACACTCTCTTGCGCCAATTGATCGATGTTTGGCGTTGTCGCATAGTCATCGCCGGCATAGCCCAGGACCGGACTCATGTCTTCAGCGGTGATCCACAAGATATTGGGCCTATCGACTTCGGATGCGCATGAAAAACCGATAACGGTGAGCAGCGCAATGATGGATAGACGGAATGGTTGCATGGGTACGGGAAGATGGTGAGTACAATTGACACAGGATACGAAAGCCGGTGCGTCTCACGCAGGAATTGTGCAAGACTATTTCTGCAACTCCGGCATGAACACCGCCGAAATCGCGCATATTCGGGATGTCGATCTACCATGTAGCTGCTTTTTCTACAGCCGGCCCAGTATCGCATACTGCGGCTCTCTGACGGATGATCGCCGGCCGCAATATCGCTTTTTCTACAGCCGAACCAGTATCGCATACTGCGGCTCTCTGACGGATGATCGCCGGCCACGTATCGATGGGAGGGGCTGTCTCTCAATCAGGACGCGATTGCCGGCGTGCGTTTCGAGACCAATGCGATGAGTTCTTCAGCGGTTTCCAGGGCGTTCAACTCGTCTGTTGAAATAAGTACCTCATGTTTACCGTTGCTCTGCAATACGACCGGATATGAATCCAGCGGCGCGTACCGCTCTTCGTATTCGTCCCTGTGCAAAAAGGTGACATGGTGGGACGCCGACCGGCGAAACCGGCGCCAGACCCTACGTTCGGAAACGGCTCCATAGGTCAATTGACAAAGACTACAGGAATAGGTGTCGGGACTGATGAGTTTGTGTCCCGCATCGAGCACCGCATTCAGCGGTCCGCTGTCTGCATTGTATACGAACAGTAGCTCCATTTCTCTCTGTTCCGGTTGCGGCCACATCCCGGGTCGATGCCGGCCCGTATCGACCTTAGGGGACGAGCGGCCCTATTCGTGTTACACTATCTACCAAGAAAAAGAATGTAGTATGGGTCTCGTGTCACCGGCTTCCCGACGACAAAATGCGCCTATTGCTCAATAGCCGTTCCACTTTCTGCTCAGCACATTTCATCTGCACATTGGCTACGCTGATACCATTATGAGACTGCGCCGCCGGATAGGCCTACGTATTTGATCGATGGGTTGCCGATCGACTCCGGTCGATTTTTGCCATCCGGATGTGCGCAACCGACCGGTGATCGAAGACGTGGCGCGGATGGCTGAACGGTGGACCCATCGGCACCGCACCATTTTCAGGCATGAATTGTCCGAAAGAAAGCCGCTCATTCTCTACGCCGATGACGCCGACTTTCAGCAAACGAATGTCATTTCCGGTCGAATCGGAACGGATTTTCAGACATTGAACAATGTCTCCCGCACTCTCGGTCGCCCGGGAGGACGGCAGCCTCTACTTCTCCATTTTCGAAGATGGCGGTTTTAGCGTATACCACCTTGGAAGCGACCGGGTGCAGGCTGAGAGATACGGGCCCTCGCGTAATACACGTGCGGACGGCGCACTCCTGCCGGGTGCACCTTTTCGACCACCCGGCGGTTCGACCTGAATGCAGGATTCGTCAGGTACGCCTTCGACAACGAGGTACGAACCTACTACACGTACCCGGGCGGTTACCGGCGAGACGATCAGGATGTGGAAGCACGCGATCCGCTGTATTTTTTTCAGGGATCCGCGGCTTTCGTCATCGACGATTCCTATTTCGGATTCACGTCTCCCGTAGCCGGCGGCCGGTACCGCCTCGAGGTCACGCCCGTCCGATATGATGCACCGAATCAAACTGAAACTGCCTGAAGATATGTTGCGACTACGACGGGAGAGATCGTCTGCACGGGACGGGAGTGGTAGTCCATCCTAACTGGGATGACGTGAGGAGCGAACTAAAACCTAAAACACATAACTGACCCCAAACTGGAATTGCCGCGGCGGACCTGCATTGCGCTTGACGATCGGACCGCCGACCGGTCCCGTTTGTATCTGGTTGCTCTGCGTGGCATTGTTGCTGTAGCCGCTAAGGTTCACCGTGTTCAGCAAATTGAAGATGCCGGCGCGAACCGCAATCTCATCAGCACCGATCGGGATCGCGTGACCCGCACTCAGATCGATCAGGTAGGACCACCGCAGCCGGTCGCTGTTGCGTGAGGTGCCCGGATGGCGGTCGCTGTTGCCAACATACGCGTCACCGAACGACCGGCCATCGCCGTTGAGATCCGTTGTGCTGAAGACCGTCGCATCGGGAATACGGTTAATCGGCTGACCGCTCTGCAGCAGGGCCGATAGCGAAATCCAGGACAACTTGCTCGGATAAAAAACGCCCAGCATATTGATTACGTGGGTACGGTCGTTCACGGACGGTCCCCATTCGGCCTCAAAATCATTCGCATTCTGGGCCCTGAAATTGATGTCGTCCGTATTGTTTTGGAGCCTCGAAAGCGTATACGAAATGCGCCATGAATACGGGTTGTCGCCCCGCTCTTTAAAAAGATTGAAGTTTGCTGCCGCGTAGCGGGCCTTGCCGGCGCTCTCCGATACGATGATATTCCGCGCACCTCCGGGAACGACGCCGGCCGGACGCGTGGCATCCGCTTCCTCCCGTGACCTTATCAGTGATGCCGGATCATCCGCTGCCGCTACCTCTTCCGGAGTAATCCTGTACGGGGATGGAGCATTCAGATCACGCAGACGCAACAGGTTGAACGACCACGATCGGACGAAGTCCGCATAAAAGCGCATGGTCGGGCCGAGTTGTCGCTGGTATCCGACGGAGACCTGGTGGGCATACGGATTGTCGTATCCCTCCGGATTGAGAATGCGCCCATCATTGCTCGTGACCTGTTCCCGTTGATCCTGTAGTGAAGCAGATGACGGTCCCTCCAACAGGCCAAACGAGGGATTGATAAACGAGGCGGCCAGATTCCCGTCGAAGGTCACCCGGTCGATGTCGGTATCCGCAGGCAGCCGACCGGCATCTATCAGCGAACGGAGCTGGTTTTTGAATGCCGTGGATGTGGAATTTTGCTGGAGCGCATCGGAGTGGACGGCATAGACCACCTTCTCGTAGAACATCCCGTACCCACCCTTGATGACATTTTTGTCGTTCAGCCGGTAGTTGAATCCGAATCGTGGGGCAAGATTGTTCCAGTCGCCGGAGGTGGATCCGCCCTTCGAAATCGAGTCGTAATCGTACCGGAGGCCGAGTGTGAGGTTGAGCCCTCTTGCCGCCTTGAAATGGTCTTCCGCATAGATTCCGAGCAGGTTCTGCCGGTCGCCGAAAGCGGCGGGGCGCAACTCGACGGAATAGGCGGTCACATCCAGATTGGCCGGCAGATCGTCGGCCGTCAGATCGGCGCCGTGATTATGCGCCCTGATTGTCTCTTCCTGGGCCTCGGTCAGGTTCACTTCGTAGGTGCCGTTTGGATTTCCTCCGCCGTTGAGGGAGAAATCGGCACTCAACAGGTCGAATCCGGCTTTGAGCGAATGCCTGCCGGCGGCATAGTTGAATTTTTGCTGTAACTGGAAGGTCTGCTCCCGCTCATCGAATACGAATCCAGGATGGCCGATCTGTGCCACCGGTAAGCCGTCCGCTCCGTAGAGCGCAATGCGTGGTCTACCGGATTCGGCAAGCGCACGTGCATAGTTCCAGTCGAACCGGCTGTACTGGAGGCTGGATTCGGAGACGAGACGCCCGGAAACGTAGGTGGTCTGCCCGGCAAGGAGGAGTGCATTGCGCGTTTGTACGGATCCGGCAGACGGAAACTGCACGCCGCCATCGAGTCCGCCGCCTTGCCGCTCGATTTGCTCTCTGCCGAGATGTCCACGCAAAGTGCTGCGTAACCGGTCGTTCCACCGGTGATCGAGTTTCAGGCTGGCCTGTGAGAGGAAGTTCTCACCGCGAACGGTCTCATTGACACCCAGGCGCGGTGACTGGAGCAGGTTGTCCTTCACCGAGATGGTCTGCTCCAGATTGAAGAAGTAGAACGTTCGGTCGGTTTGTATCGGTCCACCGATGCTGAACCCACCCTGGTGTCGCTGAAAGCCGTCCTTCACGGCGTTCCCCGACAGATCCCGTTGTGCAAAAGGGCTGGAAGCATCCAGAACGGGTCCCGGTCGCAACTGATAGTAGACCTCACCTTTGTTCGTATTGCCTCCCGAGCGCATGGTCACATTGATGACGCCGTTGGCGGTGCGGCCGAATTCAGCGGAGTATGCCGACGTCAATACGCTCACGTCCTGCACCATGCCCATCGGTATGCGGAATTTCTGTCCGCCGAGAAAATTCTCATTATTATCGAGACCTTCGATCATGTAGTTGGAGAAGAGCGAGTTGGCCCCGTTGATGCTGACGTTGGGTGCTTCCGGATAGAATCCGGTGGCGCGGGTGACGTTCGGCAGCCGGTATAGTGCGCGGCTGAGGTCGCGTCCCTCCACCGGCAGCACCTCCAGTTCGCGAGCCGGCAGTGTGAAGGCTACTTCCGCGTCGACCGCGTTGATCTGGGCATAACCCGGTGAGGCAGTGACGGTAATCTCCTCCAGCTCCACCTCGCGGATGGGGAACCGGTAGGCGGTCAGGCTTCGGTTGGCATTCGCTCGCAGGTCGATTCCGGAGATGGTGGTGGTTTGATACAGGGAATCGTCAGCGATGTGCAGTTCATAGTCGCGACCGGCCTGAAGCCCATCGATTCGTGCCAAACCGTCGGCATCCGAGGTCGCGGTAATCTGAAATCCCGTATCCGGACGGTGAAGCACCACGGTCTGATCCGGCAGTCGTGCACCCGTTGCCGCATTGACAACGAGCACCTGCACGCCCGATTGTCCCCAGGTCGTGGCCTGGAGCATGAAAAGCACAAAAATCGAATAGAGTAAGCGCATGATGGTCGTATTGGGGGGGTAGCGTTCTTCGGTGTGTGGGCTAAGCGCCTGCTATGTTACAGGGAAGGAGCACAAACGGCGATGGCTCGCCGCAACCGAAGAAGCCGGCCGAAAAATAGTCTATTTGCGCAAGCCTCAGCACGCTGAGGAGATGCGGCAATCCGAAGCGTTGGCCCGCTCATTTGTTCCGGGCCCTCTGTTGTTACAAGGCAGCGAATGGTTTATGGGTAACCGGCCCGAAGCATGCGGGGCTACTCCCTCATTACTATCGCAGACGGCAGCGCAGAACAACTGTCCAGCGGATAATGCCGGCCCGCTTCGAATTCGGGTGCAATGTCGGGTAATTCTACATTTTTTTACCGGCCGGGAACCCTATACGTAGGTATAGACCGTATGCGTCCAAAACGTAAGAATCGACACCGCTTCACCATGACCATGACCATTGGACAGGCCGCTGATCACCTTGGTGTGAGTGTCCAGACGATCCGCTTTTACGAGCGGGAGGGGCTGCTGCCGCGTCTCGCCCGTAGCGCCGCGGGCTATCGCCGGATCGATGCCGACAGCATCAAGCGCATCCAGTTTATCCAGCACGCCCAGGACGTGGGTTTCACGCTTCGTGAGATTTCAGCACTGCTCTCGCTGCGCGCCGATCCCGACGGCTCTTGCGAAGACGTGCAGCGCTACACCGGAGAGAAAATCGCGGAGCTGGAAAGGCGGATGGTGAAGCTGGAATCCATGAAACGGACGCTGGAAAATCTGTCGGCAATGTGTGAAGGCGGGCTTCCGGCAACGGCCTGTCCGATTCTCGAAGCGCTTGACGCCAATCAATCTACAACCAGGAGATAGCACCATGAGTAAGAGCACGAACCGCACAACCTGGAGCCTTGCTGGGGCCGTCGGCGCTTCGATTGCTGCTTCGGCCTGCTGCACGATCCCCCTGTTTCTGGTGTCACTCGGCATCGGCGGCGCATGGGTCGGCAGCCTGACCGCGCTGGAACCATACCGTCCTTTCTTCATCGCCCTGGCGCTCGGATTCCTGGGTTATGCCGTCTATCGCAGCTACCGGGTGGCTCAGAGGCCGGAATGCGAATGTACGGACGAGATGAATCCTCGGACGAAAAAGGCGCTGCTCTTCGGCGGAGGGCTGGCAGCGCTGGCCCTCATCGTCTCGCCGTGGTTACTTGCCGTCCCCGCTGCGAGTGCCCAAACCGAGGCGGCCGTTGCAGCCACCTCTGTCCATGCGCAGGAAGTCGTCCTTGACGTAGAGGGCATGACGTGCGCAGCCTGTACAACCACGGTAAGCAGAGCGCTGACACGGCTGGACGGGGTGCTTGAGGCCCAGGTAACCCATGAGCCTGCGCAGGCCACGGTCCGCTACGATCCTGCTCGCGTATCGGTGGAAGCGTTGACGCGAGCAACCGGGAATGCAGGCTATCCATCCACGGCCATCCCAAAAAACGCAAACCAATGATGAACATCGAGTTAAGATCAACGATCACCTGTCCGGAGTGTGGCCATGCCGCCGCAGAGACGATGCCGACGGAATCCTGTCAATTCTTCTGGACGTGCCCGTCCTGCAAAAGGGTGTTGCGTCCGAAGGAGGGAGACTGTTGCGTCTTCTGTTCCTACGGCGACATGCCTTGTCCGCCTGTTCAGCAGGCCGGCCTTTCGCCGGATGTAGAACCTTCATGCTGCGACTGATCCATGCCCGAGATTCAAGCAGACATTGCCGTCGTCAGCGGGGGCATAGCGGGACTGCCCGTTGCCGGTAAAGCGGCTTAAAGAGGCCAAAAATCGGTGCTGCTTGAGCGGGAATTGCTGGGCGTCACCTGCCTGAACCGGGTTGTACCCGTTAAAGGCCATTTCAAGTCTGATCCATGGCTTAAAATATGGAGCCCCATATTTTAATTAACCCGGAAGACTTGAAGCAGAACCCCAATGCGAGGCAGTATAACGGCATGCGCCTCAGCGGCACCATTGCACGACGTTCTTGCGGGGCAACTTAATCGCAAACACTGTGTGCGGCAAGCCGATCAAAGGGCGTCCATCTGTAGGCGCTTGTTAGTCCGCAGGTTGACACATTCAGGATGGGTAGAGTCACCCTACGTGTATCCTTCCGTGGAAATTACGATCGCGATCGCCACATTTCAGGATCGCGGCGCATGTGCAGAGCGGCAATGACCTCGACGAAATCCGCTTCAATAAGAAAATAGACCGCGAACGGAAAACGTCGCAACAACGCTCGACGCACGTTGGACTCGACCTCCGGGAACTGAAGTGGCGTCTGTCCAATCCGCGTGAAGACCAGATCTACTTCATCCAGGAATTCGCCGCCTAAGCCGGGCTTCTGATCCTCGTACCATCGACTGGCTCTACGAAGATCACCTTGTGCGGTCGGTGCAACCCGAATCGCCAATGTTAGTCTCCTAGATCTGACTTCAGGTTCTGCCGAAGCTCGCTGCGCACGTCGTTCCAGTTACGCGAATCCACCTCGGTTCCTTCGCGCTTTCGGAGACGGCGCTTGATTTCAGATCGATGCCAATTAGGCACCGGAATCTTGCTCT
>CAZIIP010000148.1:0-8127 GCA_964539455.1 uncultured Rhodothermales bacterium | reverse complement strand
GGTAAAGAAGAAAGCTCACCGTCAAAATCCTGTAGATCTAGTTCGTAGAATTGAATAGGCGAGGTGACCGGCTGGAGGGGGCGCTCATCTTCGACGTCCAGATCAAAAAGTAACTCACCCGGCCTGCCGTTCCCATCGGATAAGAAAACGACAAACCGAAAATCTGGGACATCATCCACGGATTGTTCTGGTTGAAACTGGCTGACATAGTAGTTGGGTAGCCAAACTTTATTAAGCCGAGTTGGGGTTTGCACATCAGATAATACAACTCTCGTGGCATAGCCTGCACCCTGGGTACCATCTATTTGGAGTGCAACAGGCCCCCATTCAGTCCCACCTACCTGTTTCTCAACGATGTTGATATCCGATGCTTCCCATGTGGCCGAGAGCTGGATGGGTGTGATGCCGAACTGCAGGTCCGTGCGTGCCACCACGGCAAGGACGCGATCGTATGACCCCGCCAGAAAATGCTCCGTTTCCGTCAGGTCAAGGTCCATCCAGAAAGGTGCAGCCACCTGTTCACCGTAGGCGACGAGCCGGACGCCCACACGCTTCGCCTGCGCCGTGGAGACCGCCGCGTTCAATGTGAAATTTTTCACGGACCGCCATTCCAGATACACGACACCGCCCGCTTGCAGGTCAATGGTCTCGGGCGCCATCTGCGTCTCCATACCCCCGTTCCACGACCGATCGGGTACGGCTGATACGGCCCGGAGCGGTTCCGCTACGTAGGCAAAACGGGATTCGAGCGTAGCATCGTTTACAAGGTTCGCCGTGTGAAAATCCAGCACGAAATCTTCAAGCAGGGGTGATCCGGGAGACGTCGCGAAGACACGTCGATAGCCGCTTGCACCGTTGTCGGGCTCACGCGTGACCGAACCCGCCGTTTCCGGCCCTAGTTGATCGGCAATAAAGGAAGTCCAGAGGCCGGCACGCTGGTATTCGCGAAGTTGTTCTTCTTGATCCCAGTTGACCAACCGGATGTTGGTCGATGGTCTGCCTTGCCACAGATAAGACGCCGTTCGGATACCATACCCGTTCAACACCTGCGCCCACTCCGATTGGCCTTCGTTGACGAACAATTCCTCATTATTGTCGTGGTTCCAGTGTATCAGGTGCTGTATCTCATGTGCTGCGGTTCGTAGCAAACCTTGCAGATTCGGCCCGCCGGATGCGATGGTTGGTCGCGTATCGAGATAGAGAATATCGGCACGGTTCGAGTTCGAGTTGAGCCGGTTTTGATCGACCGGATCAAAAAAACCGGCCACGGTTGCACCGCCCTGACCCTCCACGATATCCGTAAGAAGCACGTCGATAATACCATCCCCGTCCATGTCAGGAGGATTCCCGAAGATCCTCATGTTGTTGGCGATAATGCCCTGCGCAGGTTCGAAGGATGCCTCAGGCGTTTTTTCCGCCAGCGCCTCTTCAAGCTTGTCAATATCGGCGCTCCTGACATGATTGAACTCCAATTCGTCCACTTCTACCCAAATCTGGTAGCCGGTCCCCGGCGCCTCGTCAATCATGCCTGCAGCCTTCAACACGAAGCGTTGCGTTTCCCATTCTTGTTCGCCAACCGGCAGCAGCACCTTCTGCCGCACCTTGAACGTCAGTGTATCTCCGATTGACGACTGCGGACGCATCACACGTACCTGCCCCTCCGTTTTCCCGGCTGCCCGGGCAGCCGCAAATTGCCGCCGGCCTTCCTCACTCGCCATCAGCCGTGACGTCAAGCATACATGCTGATCGGCCTCCAGGCCATGCGTACCGGGAGACTCTCGTGGAACCTGTCCGGCTGCCGTTGCACCAAACAGCACAAGGCCGAATGAGACGGAGAACGACGAACGCAATCGGTAGTCCATGATCCAGTGAAGATCCGTGGGGTATTGACGTTGTCTCAACGAAGACGCAATGTAAAAACCTGTAGATCGTAATCAGGATGCCTTTCCCGACATCAACAGGCGAAAATCTACCGGTCGAACGATTCGCAAGACTATCAGTCCGATCCCATAGATGGCCAGCATTATCAGTTCCATCCAAATATGTCTACAAAACGGTACAAATTGCCACAGTGCAAACAGGCCCGCGGCAAGGAGCGCCATTCCCGACACCTTGTACCACTCGTAGCTGACCGGATAAAAGCGCCTTGTAATCAGAAAAAGAGCCGCACACATTGCCGCAAAAGCCACAGCAATGGCCGTGACGGCTCCCAGCATACCCAATCGCGGCACCAGCAGAAGGTTCAATATCACCGAAATCGTTCCTGCGATGACGGTGCAGTGCACGAGGTAGCGCGTCTTTTTCTCGATGTAGATCCCTGCGGAAAAATTGTAGTACCAGCCCTGGAATACGTAGGCAAGGAGCGCAATCGGGACGATGTGCAGGCCCATCCAGTAATTGGACGGGATGAGGGTTCGATCGACGAACGGGATGGGAAGTGCCACGATTTCCTGTGCAAAGAAGGACACGGCAAGAAACACCGTGAATGCGGCTGCAGTGAACAGGGTGAATACGCGGGAGAATAATTGTCTTGCGTCGAGATCGCCGGCATGCTGCAGGAAAAACGGTTGCCAGGCATAGCGGAACATCTGGGATATGAGCATCATCGCGATCGAGAGCTTATAGATGCCGTTGAAAACACCCATCACTTCCTGTCCGTAGACCAGGTCTACCGCCTCGGTCATGCGCTCGGCGAGCGTCACAGGATCCAGCACACCCTCGAACCGTGCCTGCACTGCGGCCGCGGTCGCAGCTGCCTTGTCGGCCAGCATGGCTACATCCAGCTTGTCACCGTAGAGCGCCAGCACTTCCTCCTTTCCCAATTTCCCCAGAAACACGATGCTCGAACGCTCCGCGAGCACGTAGGCGAGACCGCTTGGGAGGAACGGCAAACCAAAGCGCAAAACCTCGCGCCACAGTGCCCCGTCGAACGCCGGCCGGAGCAAGCGGGCAACCTCCGGGCCGAGAAGAAAAAGGGTAATGCCTGATGCGCACAGGTTTGCGATGAATATCGCTTCGATACCCATCCCCCTGCCCAAAATCAGCCAGAGGTTCAAACCGATGTTGATGGCGATGTTGATCAGCTTGATGACCGCAAACCGCCATGGGCGGTTCTGGAGGCGGATCTCGGCGAAGGGCACGATGGCCAGGGTGTCGAGCGACATGATGGCCACGATATAGCCCAGTAGATAGGAACGGCTGCGCTGGACATTGATCAGATCCGAGAACGGTCCCTTGAGTGCCAGCAGGATCGCCGAGAAGACGATCGATGTAACGAGAAGGGACCAAACGATCGTGCTGAACACCCGTTGCGAAGCGATCCGGTCGTCCGTCGACGAGGCAAACTTGAAGTACGCCGATTCCATCCCGTACATGAACAGGATGTTCATAAAGACGACCGCTGCAAAAAAGGCGCCGACGATCCCGTATTCGCCGGTGGGAAACACGTTGACGTAAAGCGGGACCAACGCAAAGTTGATGAGCCGTCCGACTACGGACGAAATGCCGTAGACCGCCGTTTCCGAGACCAATTTTTTAATGCGGCTCATTGAGACTTTGCGGATTCGCCCTTCTCGTCTTCGTCGGTCGCGGCATTATATGGATTCGGCGCCAGATTACGTATCGATCTTCGCGCAATTATCCATGCTTTGCCCGGCCGATCGCACAACTCCGGATGCATCGTGCAATCCATGCCGCCCTGGCCCCTGCTCGTTTGTTATATCGGCGTCTTCGTGCAATTCACTTGAACGATCCCTTTTCCGGCACAACGTTGGTCCTATATTTTGGTTTAGCCGTTTACCGATTACTGTGAATACGCCGGGTGCGAGCCACACAGACATATGAGATCCGGATCCTTTCTTCTTTCGCTTCTGATATCCTTTCTGATAACCTGCGAAGCGACGGCGCAGGACTATGCCGAAGCCGACGCACTGCGTCCACGTCTGGAGGCCCATCGTGTCGATGCGCCCATTCAAATCGACGGCCGGCTGGACGAACCGGCATGGCAAGAGGCTCCGGTCACCGGACCGTTTGAACAGTACGAGCCTATCGAGGGTGCTACGCCGTCCCAGCCGTCGGAAGTGCGCGTGCTATACGACGAAAACAACCTGTATATAGGTGCCTATCTGTATGATGAGGCGCCGAATGAGATTACTTCCGCTCTTGGACGCAGGGACCACTATAACCGTGCCGACTGGTTGCTGGTCTCGATCGATTCCTACTTCGATCACAAAAGCGCATATACTTTCGGCGTCAATGCCGCCGGAGTGCAATTCGACGCGCACCAGACCGGCGGAAGAGGTGGACTGAGCTTCGGTGCAGGCTACGGCAGCAGCGGCGGCGCTCCACAGGGGATGGACGAATCGTGGGACGCGATCTGGTATTCCGCCCACCGGATAACGGCACGTGGCTGGATTGTCGAAATGAGAATTCCATACAGCATGCTGCGGTTTTCTGAGTTGGATGAACAGACGTGGGGCATCCATTTCCTTCGATGGATCCCTCGGCTGGGCGAACAATCCGAATGGCCGCTCGTGCCGCGAACAAAACGAGCCAGTCTCGTCGCGAATATCGGTCTGCTCACCGGCATCCGGAACGTCAAACCCAAACGCAACATTCAGTTTTCTCCCTACACGGTGGGTAAATTACAGCGGGAAGAAGCATTCGAACCGGCAGGATCGATCGCTTCAACCAGCGAGGCGGATATCGGAGCGGATCTCAAGGTAGGCCTGGGTCCCAACGTCACTCTCGACATGACGGTCAATCCCGATTTCGGCCAAGTGGAATCGGATCCGGCCGTTCTCAATCTCACCGCGTTCGAAACACGCTACCCGGAAAAGCGCCCGTTTTTTCTGGAGGGCATGCAGATTTACCAGTTCGACATCGGCCGTGCGACGTTGCCGTACTCCAGAAGAATCGGCGGCACGGCACCCATTATCGGCGCCGCCAAATTATCCGGACGAACCGCCGGAGGATTCTCATTTGGACTGATCTCTGCCTCAACCGGTTACAAATTGAAGCCCGAACGCCACTATGAGGTGGTCAGACTGATGCAGCAAATCGGGTCGTATTCGTCGCTGGGATTTATGGCAACGGGTTTTGACGCCGCCGGTCCGGATGATGTCGGACGTAAACGAAGCTCGTTCATCGGATCCGATTACGATGTGCGTCTGGCGGGTAACCAGTACAACATTGCCGGCTTTGTGGGCTTTACGCGGCGTTGGTGGACGGCTGCCGACATCGACGCCGAGACCGGATTCGGCCTGAAGTTTCTTATGAACAAGCGGCTCGGCGCATTTACCGGCTGGATCGGATTAGAGGGCTATGACAAGCGGTTTGACATCAACGACGTCGGGCAGATACGCCAGAACGACTACTACAGCTTTCCCTTCAGGGTGAACTATGAACTGAACGGCGGACGTCCTTTCGGACCGTTTCTTCGGGCGTCGGTCGGTGACTACGCCTCACAGCAGTTCTCCTGGTCGGATGGGCTCGACATGGGGCAGTCGCACCGAATCAGCTTCTCCAGCATGCTGCGGAATTTCCAAACGTTTGGCCTGGGTAGCTCCGTCGGCTACCTTTTCGGCGGGTATGACATTTATGAAACACGCGGATTGGGACCCTGGGCGGCTCCATCCGACGTAGGATTCCAGGTCGAATGGCAGTCTGATTCACGAAAGGACTGGCGGTTGGGTCCCAGCGTTTCTTTCACCACGGCCGACAATGGCGGTCATGAGCTGGGCCTGGGCGTCGCCGCCGATCTGAATGTAGGCTCACGCTTCATTTTTTCCGGCAGCGTTGAGACGGAGTGGGAGTACGACATGATGGCGTGGTCATCCAACGAAACGTTTCTTTCGGACGGCGAACAATGGCTCATCGGCGTCGACTCATCGTCACCCGACGCCCCGGCACCGGAAGCATTTACGTTGATTGGGGATCCCACCGGTATTGACGATGTCTTGGCGGGCGTTACGCCTTATGCGGATAACCGTTACTATATGCCGGTTTTCGGTGCGCGGGATACCCGTGCGCTCGACATTACGCTCCGAAACACAACCACCTTTACAAAAGACCTCTCGCTGCAGATCTACAGCCAGCTATTTCTTGCCCGCGGTCGGTACGCCGATTTCCAGTTGCTCCGCGACCGGGATCATCTCGTCCCCATTCCCGGATTTCCGAAGCGGGATGAGTTTTCACTGACCAGCCTGCAGTCGAACATCGTATTACGTTGGGAATACCGCCCCGGATCGGTACTGTTCGCCGTCTGGACCCATGGCCGCAATGACAGCGACGCACTGAATCCGTTGGCCCCGTGGTTCGATGAGCCGTATGACAGAGGAATCGGTGACCAGATCTCGCAAACGTTTGACACCATTCCGACCAACGTTTTTCTGGTCAAGTTCTCCTACGCCATGCTGAATTAACGGCGCCCCCGGCCGCGTGTGTCGCTCAGGTGCGTTTGGAGGGGTGAGTGCGGGCTTTTTTCGAAGGCGCTTTCCATCTCGGTTCCGATTTGGAAAGCGACGCGTCCGGACGCACACCACCCAACGGTCCCGGGCTACCTCGTGTTGTGTCTCCTTGTTACATTCATAGCCGATCGTTTCGTCGACCTTTCATTGTCAAACGCCCTCTTACCGCCATGATCGCACGCCTCACAACGCTCGTCGCCGCTTTTCTCCTGCTCCAGGCATCGGCCGCACTGCTGGCCCAGCAGACCGATCCGCCGAGCACTGCCGGCGAGCTTTCCACCTCTTCGCTTGCCGGCCTGAAATGGCGCAACATCGGTCCCGCCTTTATGTCGGGCAGGATCGCCGATATCGCCATTCACCAGGACGATCCCTCAACATGGTATGTGGCCGTCGGTTCGGGGGGCGTCTGGAAAACAAGGAATGCCGGCGTTACGTGGGCGCCGATTTTCGACGGCCAATCCTCTTATTCAATCGGTTGCGTCACCATCGATCCGTCCAATCCGCACACGATCTGGGTAGGCACCGGCGAAAATGTCGGGGGCCGCCATGTTGGATTCGGAGACGGTGTCTATCGAAGCATGGACGGTGGCCGGACGTGGACCAACATGGGTCTCGAAGCATCGGAGCACATCTCCAGAATCATCGTCCATCCTACCGATCCCAACACGGTGTGGGTGGCGTCTCAGGGACCACTCTGGTCATCAGGCGGAGAACGAGGCGTCTACAAGACTTCCGACGGGGGCGTCACCTGGGTGCGGACACTTGGAGACGATACATGGACCGGTGCGACGGATCTCGTTATTGATCCACGCACTCCCGATCGGCTCTATGCGGCCACGTGGCAACGACACCGAACGGTTGCCGCGTATCTCGGCGGAGGTCCGGGATCGGGCCTTCATCGGAGCATGGACGGCGGCGACACCTGGGAGGAATTGAGCAATGGTCTGCCTGACTCAAACATGGGAAAGATAGGCCTCGCCATTTCCCCGCAGAATCCGGACGTACTCTACGCAGCTATAGAACTGGATCGAAGGACCGGGGGGCTTTATCGTTCTGAAGACCGGGGTGTTTCCTGGACGAAGATGTCGGATGCCGTTTCAGGGGCTACCGGACCGCACTATTACCAGGAACTCTACGCTTCTCCGCATGCCTTCGACCGGATCTATCTGATGGACACGGTCATCCAGATATCGGACGACGGTGGGAAAACGTTCCGGCGGATGAACACCCGGAACAAACACGTCGACGACCACGCTATCGCCTTCCGCCCCGATGATCCTGACTATCTGCTCGTCGGCACGGATGGTGGACTTTACGAAAGCTACGACCTGGCAGATACGTGGCGATTTATTCCCAATCTCCCCGTGACCCAGTTCTACAAGGTGGCCCTGGATGACGCCGAGCCGTTTTACAATGTGTACGGAGGCACGCAGGACAACGGGTCGCAGGGTGGGCCCTCCCGGACGGACAATGTACATGGCATCCGGAACGCAGATTGGCGCCAGATTCTCGATTGGGACGGCCACCAGACCGCTACCGAGCCCGGCAACCCGAATATTATGTACGCAGAACGGCAGGAAGGAAATCTGTCACGCCTCGATCTGAAGACAGGCGAGAATATCGATATTCAACCTCAGCCGGACGCCGACGAGGATTTTGA
>CAZIIP010000147.1:0-8201 GCA_964539455.1 uncultured Rhodothermales bacterium | reverse complement strand
AAGCACGTCCAGCTCGGGCTCTGGGGTGATATGATGCTCGTGGCGCCTGCAACGGCCCAGACTATCGCAAAGCTGGCCAACGGTTTCTGCGATTCAATGCTCACGGCCGTCGCACTATCCGCAAGATGTCCCGTCCATGTCTACCCGAGCATGGACCACGACATGTTTGAACACAAAGCGACGCAGGCCAATCTGCATCGCCTGGAGGAGGCCGGTTACCATGTCATCTCACCCGAGTCAGGTGAACTGGCCAGTGGACTGACGGGAATCGGACGATTGCCCGAACCGGAGCACATCGTGGCGGATGCGATCGAAGCCCTAAGGGAAGTCGCGGGTCCGTTATCCGGAAAAAAGGTGCTGGTGACGGCGGGGCCGACCGTCGAAGCGATCGACCCTGTACGATTCATCTCCAACCGTTCTACCGGGACAATGGGCTATGCCGTTGCGCGGGCGGCGGCCGCACGCGGTGCCGAGGTTGTCCTGGTAAGTGGCCCTACGTTGCTCGGGACACCGCGGGGCGTGCACCGGATTGATGTCGCATCTGCAGACGAGATGGCAAAGGCGGTTGCAGACCATCGGTCGGCGGATGTCATCATCATGGCTGCGGCAGTGGCCGACTTTACGCCTGCACGGCCGGCATCGGAGAAAATCAAAAAGGAGCATGCTTCGTCGAGCATCGAGCTCCGGCCGACGGAGGACATTCTTGCCCGACTTGGCGCGGAGAAGCGCTCGGACCAGATACTGGTCGGATTTGCAATGGAAACGGAAAATGGTCGGGACAACGCCCGTTCGAAGCTGGTCGGTAAAAATCTCGACTGGATCGTTTTGAACGACCTGCGGGAATCCGGGGCCGGCTTCGGGCCGGATACCAACCGTGTCACGTTGATTTCCGCGACCACGGAAGAGACGCTGCCACTGATGGATAAGCAGGACCTTGCGGGTGTGCTGCTGGATCGAATGTTTCTGCACAACGAGGCCGGCTGACGACGGCGATGGATGGTTGAGGCAAAAATCAACCAAATGGTTGACAGGGGCCCCCCTTTATAGACATGCGTATTCTGAAAGAGGATCACGCCGGCCTGTCGCCATTTACTCGAATCCAAATTCGGCCATTTTCCTGCGAAGAAAAGCGGCCGAGTCCGCCAACTCCTCCATGCCGACCTCCGGATCCTGGCCATCTTCAATGGATATCCATCCGCAAAAGCCGGCATCCCGTAGCATGGAAAAGATGCGGTCGTAGTCGTTCAATCCCTGACCGATAACGCCGTGCTTCAAAATGCCGGCATACCCTGCGTTCGGATCGGCATCGATGCGCTTCAGATCATCCAGCGTGCCTCCCTCCAGGTAGCGATCGCTGGCATGCATCGTGACCACGCGCTCCTTTACGGCTTCCAGAAGTTCGATGGGATCCTCCCCGGCGATCAACGTATTTGACGGATCGAAATTGACGCCGAAGTTTTCGTGCGTGTCGATCCGCTCGAGCAACGCGAGGAACATCTCACTCTTTTGCGCGAATTCCGGCCACTCCCAGTACCCGTCTTTATAGTGGTTTTCCAGTATCAGGGTCACGCCTTCCGAAGCGGCGACCGGTAACACCTCTCGAATGCTCCCTGCAACCCAATCCAGACCATCCTCGTCGGACACTTCCGGCCTGCGTTGTCCGGAAAGCACGCGACAATAGCGCGCGCCAAGCTTTGCGCTGGTGCGTACGGCTAGCTTTTGCCGTTCCACCTCGTCGGAACGTACACCCGGATCCGGATGCGTGAAATCCGGGGAGTAGCACATCATCGGGATTGACCGTCCCTGATCCTCAACCCGCCGGCGAAGCCGGTGCAGTTCCGAATCGTTGTCCCAAGGTGTAAACCCCCAATAGAACTCGAGACCGTCGACGTCCAACCGGGCCGAAAGGTCGATCCAGTCATCGACCGACATGTCGTGATCAACACAGAGTCGATCCAGAAAGCATTTTGGAAACGCGGCAAGAGGCATAAAAACGTTCAGTTTCGTCGTCTACCGGTCGCCTTCCTTGTTTGGGTTGCGGCCGATCATGGGAAATTGCTCGAGTTCGAAGATGGAACCGCTCACCGGCCCGGCGGCATCGGACAGCCAGTATACCACATGGCCCGCAACCTCTTCAGGATAAAAGATCCGGCCGAAAGGCGCGTATTCGGATGGCAGACGTGTTTCCCATCCTTCGGGGAAACCGTGTGACATTTTGAGCTTCCGTTCATTCTCCGTGATGGTCCATCCCGCATTGATCTGGTTGATCCTGATATGGTCGGCCCCAAGCACATCCGCCAGATTACGCGTCATTGTCATCAGTCCACCTTTCGTCATCGAATACACCAGCATCTTCGGCTCACCGCAGAATGCGTTAACGGAACCGATATTTACGACGGATCCACCGCCCCGCTTGCGAAAATGGGGCGCTGCCGCCTTGATGAGGAGCAGCGGAGCACGGAGGTTTACGGCCATCAGGAGGTCAAAATGGGCCACGTCAGTCGTCTCGAGCGTACCGCGCGTAGTAAGTGCCGCGTTGTTTACCAGCCCGTCGAGACGACCGAATGTCTCAAGTGCCACATCGACGATTCGTTGGGGACTATCCGGGTCGGCGAGGTTGGCAATGACGTAGGATGCGTCTTCTCCCAGTTTTCTGCAAAGTGCGGAAGCACGTTCCTCGTTTCTTCCGTGAACCAGTACGCGCGCCCCTTCCGCCACGCATCGGCGCGCGACGGCTTCGCCAATTCCGGTGGTCGATCCGGTGACGATGACGCTGCGATTTTCCAGAAGCCTAGCCGTTGACATGTTCGCTACTCTCCTTTATTTGAGGGAGCAAAACGGCTTTCACCCATTCCCCCTCATGCATCCGCGTGAAGCAGGTTTCCCATTCTTCGATTGGGGCCACCCGGCTGATTACGGGAGCGATATCGAGCCGGCCGGTCGCCTGTAACCGGATCACCCGTTCCCACATCGGCCAATTATGAGAAAAGCTGCCCCGGATCGTCACCGCCTTCTGAACGGCGGCGTCCAGGCTGAAATCAATCGGTTGCGGACCCCAACCGACCTTGGTCACCTGACCGGCAGGACGGACAATGTCCAGCGCCGTTTTCAATGTCGAAGAAACACCCGCCGCATCGATTACTACGTCGACGCCCATCCCATCACCGAGTCCTGCAACATAGTCGGCGAGCCCGTCGGTGACGGTCGCATCTGCACCGATCGACCGGGCAACCTGAAGACGCGGCTGATCGGACGGCAAGCCCGCGACGACGAGATGGCCGGTTCCGGACAATCCGGCCATCATGGCACACAACAAGCCGATCGGTCCAGGTCCAATCACCACGACATGGTCCCCCGGGCGAATCAAACTTTGCATGCAAACGGCATTGTAGGCCACGCAGCATGGTTCCGTAAGCGCCGCCTTTTCGTACGGCAGGTCATCCGGAATGGCATGCAGACAGCGCTCCGGGACGCAGACGTATTCGGCCATTGCACCATCTACCCCGTAGCCGAAACCAAGCCGGGAAGGGTCGAGATTGTACAATCCCTGTCTCGAATAAGGCGAAAATGAATCGATGACCGCCGCCGTTTCGCTCACGACCCGATCCCCCGTGTCGAAGTGCCGCACGCTCTTACCCTTATCGACAATAACACCGGCAAATTCATGTCCGAGCGTGCACGGATAGTTCACCGGCCAGCTATGGGTGGCCTTCCACTGGTGCAATTCACTTCCGCAGATTCCGACGGCTTCCACGCGGAGCAGGACGTCGTTTTCCGAGATCCCCGGAACAGGCACGTTCCGCATTTCCACGCAACCGGGTTTGCTTTCGTAGTTGACAATCGCTTTCATTTGGGATCCGGGCATCTAGCGGTCACCTCCGACGGGTACGTTGCCATAGCCGTGGACCGCCTCGCATATTTCCCTGAGTACGCCTTCCACATCGCCGGCGGCCGATTGAAATGCATGGGTGTCGATGGCGAGGGGTGCTCCGATTACAACCAGTGGTGCTCCGTACCGGGGAGTCTCTATCGCTTGTCGAATCGACAAACCGCCGACGGCCTGAACAGGAACATCGACGGCTTCGACCACATCCCGCAGCCGGTCCAGGGGCGTGTCGAACGGCTGCCCTCGTTCCTTACGGAGATTGCGATAATCGAATCCGATGTGATGGATGATATAGTCACATCCAAGATCCGCCAGCCTGCGTGCACCTTCGACCGGATCGGGCATCCCCATATTGTCCCCCATCACCTCGACGCCGAGATCCTTTCCGGCCTTTACGACCCACTCGACGGTTTCGGAGTGCGCCTGCCCCATTACCACGATCTGCGTGGCCCCGGCGTCCGCCATCAACTCAGCCTCGAGATAGCCGCCGTCCATGGTCTTCAGATCCGCAACAATGGGTGTATCCGGGTAGCGATCCCGTAATGCGCGTACGCCGTTCATGCCTTCGGCGATGATGAGTGGTGTACCGACCTCCAGCCAGTCAATTCCGGCACGCATAGCGGTTTCCGCCATCTCGAGCGCCTCCGGAATGGACGTAAGATCGAGGGATATCTGAACAACAGGTTTCATTTGAAAGAGTAGACAGGTTTTATAGTGTGAAAAAGCGGACGTCGTACAGGCCGGCTATTTGCCGGGATCGAACGCGGGATTTTCGTACCAGATCACCCCAAGATTGGATGCCTCCTCGCACGTAATGACGTCGAGATCCCCATCGGCATCTATATGGGCACGCTTCACCTGGTCGAATGTGACACCTTCCGTTCCACTGACATGGCGTGTTTGCCACGTGTTCGTCCAACGTGAACCTAAGAAACGCAGCCATACGATACCCGTCCGATCCTCGGCGCCCTCCGTTATCATTATCAGCTCCTGATCCGCACGGGAGTATATTTATCCACATGTCTTACCGGTCTTTCCACATCGTCCGAATTCGGGTACACCGGTCCACTCGGGTCGTTTATCTTCAGAATCCGCTCTCGCAGGTTTGCGCTTCCGGATGGGCCCGTCAAATCGGGAGTCAGGTAATCATATAAAACAGCCAATGTCGTCCCCATACGAAGATACGCGCAAGCTACTGGAGTGGCAGAAGGACCTCGGTGGTTCGTTTCTGCCGCTCGATGAGCACCGGGATACCGGTGATCGGCACGGCTTAGCCCGGCAGAGTCCGTTTGATCGGATTATATCATTGATTCCTGCCGATTCCCCTCTTCTTGCGATGTCGACCCTGGAAGAGGTAGCGCGTTATGTGAGCGAAACCATCCTGGTGCCAATCGACGAAGCGCGTTTGAACCCCGTTCCGGGAGCAGGCAATCCGAATGCCGATCTGATGTTGATCGGGGAAGCTCCGGGAGCGGACGAAGATCGAAAGGGTGAGCCTTTTGTCGGTCGTGCAGGACAGCTCCTGAACCAGATCCTGGAGGCAATCGATTTCAACCGCGAGGATGTTTTCATCGGCAACATTTTGAAGAGCAGGCCACCCAACAATCGCGATCCACTACCGGAGGAAATAGAAGCGCATATTCCGATTCTATATCGTCAGATCAGTTTGATCAAACCCCGGTTGATTCTGTGTTTGGGACGGGTTGCGGCACAGACCCTGCTCCACAACCGGATGCCGCTGGGTAAAATGAGGGGGACTTTCCAGGACTTCTGCGGACTGCAGGTGCTGGTAACCTATCATCCGGCCGCCTTATTGAGGAACCGGCAATGGAAACGGCCGGCCTGGGAAGACGTGCAATTGCTCAGAAAGCGATACGACGAACTGATCGATTCGGCAGAGCCAAATTCGAAAACATAAAACGCATGGTAGCACATGGCCGGACCAGATGAAATGAAGCCTCGTCCGATGAACATCGACGATGAGTCGGTCCGATACCCCATCGAAAAGGTACGAGGCAGGTTACAGCGGGCGAATGCCTCCGAGGACCTTGAAACCCAGGCGGGACGCGTACCGCCCCAAGCCACGGATATCGAGCAATCCGTGCTTGGTGCCATGCTGATTGAGCCCGAGGCCATTCCGCAATCGCTCGACGTGCTTAAGCCGGACGCTTTCTACGTCCCCAAACACCGGACCATTTTTCAGGCGATCATCAATCTCTTCGAACGGAACAATCCGATCGACCTGATTACGATAAAGGACGAACTGACGCGGCTCGAACAGCTGGATCAGGTCGGAGGGGCGTACTATCTCTCGGAGTTGACGACGCGTGTCGCGACGGCGGCCAACGTCGAATACCATGCCCGCATTATCGCGGAAAAGGCCCTGCTGCGGAAAATGATCGAAATCATGTCGGGTGTGATCGGTGAGGCTTACGATCCGTCCTCCGACGCATTCGACCTGCTGGACGATGCGGAACGCCGTTTGTTCGACCTCTCCGAAAGCAATCTTCGCCGAAGCGCCCTTGCGATCAAGGACGTGATGATGGATACGGTGGAGAGCCTGCAAGCCGTTCACGGCAGGGAGGGAGGTATCACGGGAACGCCAAGCGGATTTCCCGCACTGGACGAATTGACGGGCGGTTGGCAGAAAGCGGATCTGATCATCATCGCTGCACGGCCGTCGATGGGTAAGACGGCTTTTTGTCTGGACTGCGCCCGCAATGCCGCGTTTCATCCCGAGCATGCCTGTGGCGTAGCGATTTTCAGTCTTGAAATGAGCTCCGGACAGCTGGCTCAGCGGCTGTTGACTTCCGAGGCGCGCGTGGATGCACAGGCGGCGCGTACGGGCCGGCTAAAGGAGGAGGACTGGCGTCACGTGGCGAGGGCCGCCGGAAAACTGTCGGCCGCCCCGGTTTTTGTGGACGATACGCCCGGGCTGAGCATTCTCGAGTTGCGCACGAAGAGCCGCCGCTTGAAAGCCGAACACGATATCGGACTGATCATCGTAGACTATCTCCAGTTGATGCAGGGAGCGCGGAATGCACAGAGCCGGGAGCAGGAGATCGCCTCGATCTCGCGTTCCCTCAAGGGATTGGCGAAAGAGCTCAATATTCCGGTCATTGCGCTGTCCCAGCTCAACAGGGCCGTCGAGACGAGAGGGGGAGACAAGCGTCCCATGATATCGGATCTGCGGGAAAGCGGTTCGATCGAACAGGATGCGGACGTGGTGCTGTTTATTTATCGGGCCGAGCGCTATGACATCACGGTCGACGAGAACGGCAACTCCACCGAAGGTATTGCGGAAATCATTGTCGGAAAGCAACGCAACGGTCCGGTCGGCAATGTCCGGTTGGCATTCGTCAACAGATATGCCCGATTCGAGAACATGACCACGTTCTATGGGCAGGAAGGAGGTGACGGCTTCGACGCCCTCCCGGAGCCCGATGCGCCGTTCTAGGAGTTTGTCGGACTTGAAGAATAGCCCTTTATATTTATTAAACTTAAGTGCGATTAGTGGCGTAACAGACTTGTTGTTAATAAAGGACATGCGCCGAAAATCCGACAGCCTCCTAGGAATAACCGGTTGCCGGACGAAACAACGTGCCCGCAGGACTCCTTGAAGATTGCTTCAAGACAACCGGCAACAACGTTACCTTCGTAACCCCCGGGGCGTCTTTGTCGTTACACAAACTCCCCCTCATACCTATATTCCGACGACGCGAACCCCGTTGTGAGTCCTACCGATGCGTGACGCCTCATGCGCCGCCGTCTACGCGCTGTTTTGCCTGATTATCGGCTCATCCCTTGCTATCGCCCAGCAGACGGCCTCCGTCAGTGGTTTCGTCACCGATCAGCAGACAGGTGAGACGCTCATCCTCTCGAATGTCGTGATACAGGGGACCAGCCGCGGCGCTGCGACGAACACAGCGGGCTTCTACGTACTGTCGGGCCTGCAGCCCGGCACTTATCCGCTGGTATTTTCATACATCGGCTATCAGGAACAGGTTCGTGAGGTCACCCTCGAGGCGGGGGAAGAGTTGCGCCTAGATGTTGCGCTTTTGCCGGACGATGTGATGATCGACGAGATTGTGGTCTCGGCAGAGAGCGACCTGCAACAGGAGATCAAACAGATTGGTGTGGCGCAGCTCGAAGCGGCCTTGGTTCGCAGCCTTCCCGCCGTGCTCGAGCCGGACGTGTTTCGATCACTGCAACTGCTGCCCGGCGTCAAGGCCGCATCCGATTTTTCGAGTGGATTATACATTCGGGGCGGATCACCCGATCAGACGCTTGTGCTTCTCGATCGAACGTCGGTATA
>CAZIIP010000146.1:0-8251 GCA_964539455.1 uncultured Rhodothermales bacterium | reverse complement strand
TGAAATGCCGGGTTATTCCGCCAGATGGCGACCCGTCTTGAATCCCGTTCCGATCTCCTCGCCGATGCTGTAATACGTGCGATCCTCGGCGGCATAAATGATCGGCGAAAGTGCATGGAGCGACGGCAGACCGTTCTGCCCGAGAAGCTCTTCGTCGACTTTCACATCCTTGATCTCACCGACGAACTGCGTATGCAAACCCAGTTCGAATGTATGGATCACCTGACATTCGACAACCATACCGAATTCCTCGACATACGGCGCGTTGACAAACTCCGCGGGTTTGGCCGTCAAGCCGGAAACATCAAATTTGTCGACCCGTCGCCCGGAAGCCACGCCGAAGTAGTCCGCCTCGTTTACGTGGTTCCTCGACGGCACACTCACCGTATAGGCTTTCGTGTGCATGAGATTGTTATAGGTATGCGTAGCCTTCCGGAGAGATACCGTCAGAGCCGGTGGATCGGAACAGCAGATTCCGGCCCACGAAGCCGTCATGACGTTCGGCACTCCTTCCCGGTCGTAGCTACCAATGCACCATACCGGAGAGGGATATGCGAGGACCTTGGGACCCAAAGATGTTTTCATCATTCTATCTGATTCAGTGATTGCCGTGTATCGCAACCGATCAAAGGCTGTCCAAAGCAGCCCGTCCCGGCGCACCCTTGGAGGCTCGGAAGGCAGGTTAAGGATATCCCTTTACGACAGCAACTTGACGGCCAATTTCCCGGTCGCTACTATAATAGCAGTCGGACGATCGGTCGTAGTATCGATTGGCGGCTTCTCACCTCGTCCCAATAACGCCTATTTCCGGTAATCAGAGTCATGCAACCCAAGTCCATTACACGACGCGGATTTCTTAAAGTCGGTACAGCGGCAGCAGTCGGGCTTGCCGGTGCACCTTACCTGGCCTGCGGCCGCCTTGACGTGACGGCACCGATGACCCGTTCATTCGGCAAACTCGGCTTTGATGTCACGACTTTCGGTCTGGGTGGCCAGGCCTCCATTCAGTGGACGCCACACGATGTCGACCCCGTCAAAATCATTCTCAAGGCGTTCGAATCGGGGACCAACTATTTCGACACTTCCAATCTGTACGGTCCCAGCCAAACCAACTTCGGAGCGGCGTTTCGCACGCTCGATCTGGTTCCGGGTCGTGCCGGATACGACGACGGCCGTCGCCGGTCCATCTTCCTTACGACTAAAACGGGACTCCGGTACGGCAAGGGGACTTCGGACGCAGAGGACCTGTTCAACGTAAGCAACGGCGGTCCCGGACTGCATGCGGCCGAAGATGTCAGGCGATCACTCTCCCAGATCTTCGGAGACGATAACGGGTCGTATCCGGAGGGTGCTTACCTGGACATGGTCCTGATGCACAACATCACGAGTATGTCGGACGTCGATGCGGTGTACGAGGGGCTGGCCGATCCTGATCCGGAGGCGGAGCGAATCGGTGCATTCGCTGCCCTGCGCGATCTGCGCGACGGCACCAATCTGACGGGCCTGAATCCGAAAGAAGAGTCGCTCATCCGCCACATCGGATTCTCGGGACATCATTCCCCACCGGTCATGATAGAGATGCTCCAGCGGGACGAGGAAAACTTGCTGGACGGTATGCTGGTCGCTATAAACGCCAACGATCGTCTGAATTTCAACATGCAGCACAATGTAATTCCCATTGCTGCGGCCAAAAACATGGGGATCATCGGGATGAAAGTATTCGCCGACGGAGCCATGTATGGCAAGGGCGCGCACTGGTCCCGGGAACCCGAGCATGTCGTAAGAACCGTCGGCGGTCCGGGTCTCCCGAGCCGTCCGCTCGTGGAGTATGCGCTTACCACGCCGGGGATTCACACGGCCATCATCGGCATCGGACAAATAGACGATGATCCGGACGCCTGTCAGCTCACCCAAAACGTCTCAGCCGCACAAATAGAACCCGGCGCCCTTTCGCAGTCGGAGCGGCTCGAGATCGAAACGCTTGCCGCAACGGCAAAGGGAGGGGAAACCAATTACTTCCAGATACCTGCGGAATCGCTCGGCCCGCCCCGGCAAACGGCTGCCGACCACGAGGTTCATGATGGCCACCGCAACGTGATACTCTCCTGGCACACGGCTTTTGCCGGTCGCGAGCCACTCTCATCGTATGAGATATGGCGGGACGGTGAACGGCTCGCCGAGCTCGCCCATCAGCCACAAACGGACAGATCCCCGTTTGTTTTTGAAGATGAATTGGAGGACTCCGAAAGGCACCGCTATCAGATCGCCTCCGTTGACGCATCAGGCGAGGTAGCAAAGTCCGAGCCCTTGATTGTTGCCGCCATCCGGTAAATCTGCCGCAAGCCCCCGATATTCATTTTCAGCACCCTGTTTTTCGAGACGCCTCCCGGAGGAGCCGCCAGGCGAGCGTCCCGGTGATCAACAGCAAAAGGAATCGATTCCATGAATGACATATTTGATCTACGTACATCTTGCGAAGAGGCTGCTGCTCGCTGTGAACGTTGGATGCTGGCGTATCTGAAGCCGACGGACGTTGCTTCGGAAACGTTCTCGGATCCCCTCGTCTTCTACAAGTGGCCGCTCACACTGGTGGTAAGAAAGCAGAAAAGACAGGCGCGCAAGCTTTTTCGAACGATCATCGGCCGTTGTCTGCTGCCGAATGGTGATCTCGACTCGGATCGATCGGGATTTCATTCTGCGTTTCATTCCTATGCCAACTGCTGGATGGCACTTGCCGCCGTCGTGCTGGAAGAAGAAGCGATCGAACCGCTTTCCACTTTTCTGTTCAATGCCCAGAATTCCCGCACGGGCGGCGTGTTTACCGATCCCGGTTCAGATGGAGAACTGACGGAGGATCCGCTTTCGACCGCATTTGTGGGATGGCTGGCGTGTCAACTGGAGGAGCGGGATGTCGCCGATGCGGCCGTCGGTTACATGACGGCATGCTGCGAGCGCCAGGGCGGCGACGGATTTTTCTGGCTTCGCTCCACCTCCGACGGCAAATCCGTTCTGTCCATCCCGGAGGGAGAAGATGAGAAAACCTATGTACTTGATCTGGGAGCTCCGGAACAGGCTTATTACTTCCTCGGCGCCGTCTGTGTTTTCCTCGCCCGGCATGCGGAAGTGTTCGGTCATACCGACGAGGTGTCCCGTCTGACCGCCCGCATGCTGGCAATTCTGGGTAATATCGAACCCTATGCGCTGCGAACGATATGGGCGGCCAAGGTTGCACCCGGAGCAGTCGATCTCTTTTCGGCTACAAAAAACGAGCGGTTTTTGACTATTGCGCGGCCTGTCATCGAAGAGGTCCTTACGCTGCAATCGGACGACGGCTACTGGCTTAAGGACGGAAAGCCGTGGGTGACCGTGAGCGCCGAGCAGTGCTATTGGCTCACGGGAATTGCACAGCGGCTTTGATCCGCGCTCTGTGACCCGGGCGCTGTCTTGAACACCAACTGCCTCCGAAGAAGCAGATGATCATGTTCAATTTGATCCGCGCTCTGTGACCCGGGCGCTGTCTTGAACAGGTCCTGCACTACGGGTGCGGTTCAGGGTGGACTGCCGTCATCGCATTTAGAGGCCCGTTTCCGAATAGGGCTGGGCCAACAGCAGCAGTGCCACTACGATGAACAGGATCCCCAACAGGATTGCGCGTTGGCGTTCGTTCATGGCATCAACCAATTTACGGCGGTTCTTTACTATAGTAGACACCGCAGCCGGCCAGGTATTTCCCTTCCGGCAGGGCAATAATCTGTCCCTCCCACACACCAGCACCTTCGAGACGGTCACGCCCGTCTGCTTCAGATGGATGCACCCTGCATCTCAATCTTCGACCGGCCTGCAACGCGGGTGCGTGCTCACGAACTCCGGGCCGCGGGCCGCTTCCAGTCGATTCGATTCGAACAATATTTCAGATTTGCCTACTGAATCAGCCGCGTCCGCTGATCGTTTATAGCCTCACTCACGGAGAGCACGCGGTCCCACACCCTGATGGCCTTGACTTTGCGCGTCAACACGGAAGCCTCCCTGCCGGATGTGATTTTTCCGTGTATTTTGCGGTATCGCGTCCAGCCGTACTGCCTGCCTTCGCCTCCATCACACAGTCGTCCGTCTACGACAAAGAGGAAGATGCCCGGTCCGTTGTCGAGGATGACGGTGACTTCGTGCTCTTTGTACGCCGGCAACAGGCCGGGATCGGTCGTCCAGGACTCGCACCCCGTCCTCGCGCAGAATCCGAATTCCAGCCGGCGGTAGCCGGTCGACCGTAAATAGTAGCCGTTGCTAGAAACCGGATTTCTGCTGTCGAAGAGTATCCGGCCCTCAGGTACCAGTCCTTCATCGATCCTGAAATTGAACGTAATCCCACCGGTCGGCGCATTGCTGTCCAATCCCCCGAGCCCCTGGAGGCGAACGCGTTCTCCAGCCATATCAGACGACCCCACCTCATCTACAAGTCCTTCACGAACAACCTCCGGCGCCTCGAACTGCCGCCAAAGCCCTTCGATGAGGTCGGTATCGAGCCGATGGATGCGTCCGGTTTCCTTATTGGTTTCGGTCACCCAGTATCGGTTGTCGGCCTGCACGAGGTCGGGATAGCTGAACCGCCCGCTCTCGTCGGATATGTCGTGGCTGTACAGAACGATCTCCGGTTGTGACCAGAGAATATCCCCGTCTTTTTCGATGCCGCCGGCCATCCAGGCCGGGTTCCGTTGGCTGTAGTCCTGACCGGAGTGGTTGTGGTACCAGAAGAGATACCGGCCTTCGTCGGTCTTCCAGATCCTCGGGCAGGCACGCGGCGTCTTGACCGGCCGGCCGTCCGCGTAGCGCATGTATTCCGGCATCGACCACGAGTTGCCGCCGTTCTCGCTGCGCGATACGGCTGGGTGACCGTTTGTGGTGCGATAGACGGTGTACAGATCGCCGTTGTCGAGTTGAACCATATTGAATTCCTCTTGCACGGAGCCGAAGGCGGGATTCCGGACGCCGTGATCGCCCTCGGGAAGCAGTCTCCACGCGAGCTTCTCCGGATCGCGTTCGGTGTGGATATTGTCACACCGGTAGAACCATCCTTCCCCCAGATCCTGGATATACTTTCCCAACTTGGTAAATCCGAACATGACCCCGTCCTCCACGTCCACCGGCTCATCGATCCCCCAGAAAATCTGCACCTCACCTTCCCAGTCGTTATTCCGGTCGGCTGCCGTAACCCGCATCGGCAACCTGTATCGTTCCGACCAGGTCTTGCCCTTATCATCGCTGTAGCGATAGCAGTACCACCCCAGCATATCGGTGCGGTGCACTGCCTCACCTTTCAGCTCGCCAACTTCATCTCCGTTGTAACTATAGAATGCATAGAGGCGGCCGTAATCCGTGATATACGGCACGGCCCAAGAAGCCGCGGGGCCATCCGGTGGCTCTATCTGCACCGGGTCAGACCAAGTCCCCCCCTGGTCGGTGCTGGTTGAAGCAACGACGTGTTGTCCGGTAGCTCCTTCACTTCCCCGTCCCGTCGTGAACACCACGACCCAGGTCCCGTCATCAAACTCGGCCACATACGGCTGGTCTATGTAACCGTCTTCGTGTATCCGGATTCCGTTTTCGAGAAGCCGCCAGTCGGTAGACTGTCCGAGAGCGCCGGCTGAGAGGCCGGCGGTAATGATCATAGTGGTGAACAGATGCTTCTTCATACTACTGCAGGCAGGTGGAACGCGTGTGCTGAAAGGTGGGGCTTCGACTCCTTGAAGTCAACATTTACACCCGCCGGATCGCAAATAACCAAGCCAAGAGGTGCAATCGAGCCGTCTTCGAACCTATCTTGGTGTCCGGTGGATCGCTCCGCATCGATTTCTTACCTGCAAGACCGATCAGAAATCCAAAAAACCGTGATCACTCGAACATTCCCGCTGATACTCGTCGCACTTATCCTGCATGGTTGCACCGAATCACTACCCGGGGAGTCCGCAGCCGATTCACCCAATGTCGTCATCGTAATGTCCGACGACCAGGGATGGGGCGACCTGAGCGCAACCGGGAACACGAATCTCCACACACCGAACATCGACGGCATCGCCGAGAGAGGTGTACGATTCGATCGGTTTTATGTGACTCCGATCTGCTCCCCCACCCGGGCGGAATTGCTGACCGGCAGGTATCACCCGCGGGGCGGAATCCACTCGACATCTGCAGGCGGTGAACGCCTTGACCTGGATGAAACCACAATAGCCGAGGTATTCAAGTCTGCCGGATACGCCACGGGTGCATTCGGGAAATGGCACAACGGGATGCAGCCGCCCTATCATCCGAATGCGCGTGGTTTCGACGAATACTACGGCTTCGCCTCAGGGCACTGGGGCAACTATTTCAGTCCGACGCTGGAGCACAACGGGCGGCTCGTGCAGGGTGAAGGGTACATCGTCGATGACCTGACGGACCGTGCCATGTCGTTTATCACGGAAAATCAGGCGCGACCGTTTTTCGTGTATCTCCCCCTCAACACGCCGCATAGTCCGATGCAGGTTCCGGACCGGTGGTGGGAGGAATTCGCCGGAAAGGAACTGGGCTTGCGCCATCGGGAGCCGGAACGAGAGAACGTCCCCTTTACGAGGGCGGCGTTGGCGATGTGTGAAAACATCGACTGGAACGTGGGACGCCTGATGGACCATCTGTCGTCTCTGGGTCTGGAAAAGGAAACCATCTTCATGTACTTCTCCGACAACGGGCCCAACAGCTATCGCTGGAACGACGGTATGAGAGGGAGAAAGGGATCCATTTACGAGGGCGGCGTCCGTTCGCCGTTTTTCATTCAGTGGCCCGAAACCATCGAAGGCGGCGGTGAAATCGAGGAAATTGCCGGAGTCATCGATCTGCTTCCGACCCTGGCCGATCTGGCCGGCATTCCGCTGGAGGTAGACAAACCGCTGGATGGCGTAAGTCTCAAACCACTGCTGATGGAAGAGGAGCCCTTGTGGCCCGACCGGTTGATATTCAGCCGCTGGCGCAGAAGCAGCGTCCGCAGCCGGCGGTTCATGCTGGATCACGAGGGACAGTTGTTCGATATGTTCAATGATCCGGGTCAGTACACGGACGTATCTTCGGAATTCACCGAGGAAGCCGAGCGGCTGCAAACGGCACTCGAGGAGTGGAACGCGACGGTTGTCGCCGAATTGCCGGAAGAAGACACGCGGCCGTTTCCCATCGGTCATCCGGACCACAAATGGACCCAGTTGCCGGCACGCGACGGCGTAGCCCACGGGTCCATCGAGCGTTCGAATCGCTTTCCCAATTGCAGTTTTTACACGAACTGGACGAGCGTCGAGGATAAGATCACGTGGGATGTCGAGGTACTGGCCGACGGGGAATTCGAAGTGACCCTTTACTACACCGTTCCCGCTTCCGACGTGGGTGCATCCTTTGTGCTGCAGTTGGGAGATCAGGAGCTCGAGACCACGATATCGGAGGCCCATGATCCGCCGCTGACCGGTATGGAACACGATCTCGTGGAGCGGATGGAGTCGTACGTGAAAGATTTCAAGCCGCTGGTGCTGGGCAGGATAAGCCTGGAGGAGGGTCCCGGAACGCTGACACTACGCGCGACGGAAATTCCGGGAGAGCAGGTCATGGATTTTCGGTTGTTGATGTTCCGGAGAGTGGAAGGTTCATAGTTTCGGGTTAGGGCCTTCTGCTATGCAGAGGCGCGAACAGGATCCCCGGTTTCCGATACCGCAGATCCGAAGAAGAGCCGCCGGATCCATCGGCGTCGATATCCGTCCGCTACTCGTCTCCGAGCTGCTCGAACCTGAACCGCTCGATGGGCGACAGCTCATGCTCCCGTGACATGATATCCTCGATCTCTGCAACGATCTCCGGATGCTGATCGGCCACGTCGTGCTCTTCGCGGATATCCGTGGCTAGATCATATAGCTCGATCTCGAGGTTGCCGTCGAAAACGTCCTTTCGGATGCCCTTCCATTTCCCCATTCGTACCGCCTGTTGGCCGTTGTACGAGGGGAACTCCCAGTAGAGAAACCCGCGTTCTTCGGTCTGCTCCCCTTGCCATGCCGGCACCAGACTCACACCGTCCGTGGTAGCATCCAATGGCTCGTTCGCGACCTCGGCAAAGGTGGGAAGGAAATCATAAAACGCCGACTGATAGTCTGACGTGCTTCCCGGCGCCACCGTGCCGGGCCATTTCGTGATCATGGGTACGCGGATCCCACCCTCGTAGACGGTTCCCTTGATCCGTCCGCTCACC
>CAZIIP010000145.1:0-8356 GCA_964539455.1 uncultured Rhodothermales bacterium | reverse complement strand
ACGGCGGTGACTACGGCGGCCACTTTATGATCTACGGTACCGGAGACGACGATTCCACCTGGGCGAGAATGATTCTAACCGGACCGAAAGAGCCGATAGAGAGGCTCGAGCGGTAGAGAAAGTATGGTGGTGATGGATGTGTGGTCGTGTGGACGTCTGGACGCAGGTGACCTTCCAGATATCCATAGATAACCTGTGGAAGTGTGGTCGTGTGAAATCAGGTCAAACCCGGACCATCCAGGCTTCCATACATCCATACTTCCACGCCATTAGAATCCCATCCACGCCGGCGTATCGTTCGTGCACTCGCCCATCGGGCGGTCGTCTTCCGGCACCTGCAATGACGCGCGCAGGCGCTCGAGTTCGGCTTTCAACTCGGCTACCGTGTCGCTGTAGGCCGGATCGTCGTACACGTTGTTGAGCTCATTGGGATCTGCGTCCGTATCGAACAATTCCCACTCATCGATCATGTAGTAGTAGATGAGCTTGAACCGATCCGTTCGAACGCCATAATGTCGCTGTACGCAGTGTGCACCGGGATACTCGTAATACTGGTAATAGAAGCTCGAGCGCCAGTCGTCAGGCGTCTCCCCGGTCAAGAACGGCTTAAGGCTCCGACCCTGCAGGTCTTGCGGTATTTCTGCGCCCGCCAGTTCCAGGAAAGTGGCCGCAAAATCGACGTTCGACACCATATCGGAGTTTGTGCTGCCCGGAGTGACGACACCCGGCCACCGGACAAGCAGCGGCGTGCGGAGGGACTCTTCGTACATCCATCGCTTGTCATACCAACCGTGTTCTCCGAGATACCATCCCTGGTCGGAGTTGTAGATGACGACCGTGTTGTCGGATAATCCGCTTTCATCCAGATAGTCCAGTACCCTGCCCAAATTGTCGTCGACGGAAGCAACCGTCCGCAGGTAATCCTTGATGTAGCGCTGGTACTTCCACCTGACCAGATCTTCGCCCGTCCTCGGATTTTCCCGTATCTCGTCGTTCTTCGGACCATAGGCCGCGTTCCAGGCTTCCAATTGTTCCGGCGTCAATCTTGGCGGTGGTTCAATTTTGAGATCCATCGCTCCGAGATCGTCGGCAATCCGCATGGTCTGATTGGCAGCCGGAGATGCCCGATTGGAGTAGTCATCCCAAAGAGTCTCCGGTTCCGGTATTTCCACGTCGTCATACATTGTCAGATGATCCGGTCCCGGATCCCACCGTCTGTGCGGTGCCTTATGCTGGTACATCAACATGAACGGCCGTTCCTCGTCCCGGTCATTTTGCAGCCAGTCGAGTGTCAGATCCGTAATGACGTCGGTCGTGTATCCTTCGATTACCGTCGTATCGGTTGCCGTCCGGATAGGAGGATTGTAGTACGGGCCTTGACCGATAAGTATTTCGTAATGGTCGAATCCGGTCGGCGCGCTTTTAAGATGCCATTTACCGACGATTGCCGTCTGATATCCGGCTGCCTGCAGAAGCTTCGGGAAGGTCTGCTGACTTCCGTCGAATTCCGGACCGTTTATCAGTTGTCCGTTAAGGTGGTTGTACTTGCCCGTCAAAACGGTTGCCCGGCTCGGCGCACAGATAGAGTTGGTTACGTAACACCGGTCGAAACGAAGACCTTCTTGCGCCAGACGATCTATGTTTGGCGTCGTATTAATCTCCGAGCCATAGGCGCTGATTGCCTTTGCGCTATGATCATCCAGAAAAATGAACAGGATGTTCGGCTGGGTCTCCTGTTCGCCACGTGTCGTGCACGAGGCAAGAACAACCGGCAACAGGATCAGCACGAACAGTGTCGGCAAACGCAGGGGGCGGGAGGTCATGGTCGTATCGCTTGGATGAAAGAGTCGGAGGTTAACCTAACTCCGGGAGCACGAACCTCCAACATGCAACCCGTCCGATACCCGGTTTTGTCTTTTGTAGCCCGGCCCGGCCCGCGCCCGATCGCGCATCGTGTGTGCACGGTATTTATCACAACGCTTTCACAAAACGCGTGCATCCGCCTGCTGCGAAATCGTACAAACGGACGATCTTTAGCGCCATCGCATCAGGAACAAACCGTACGCCGGAGCTGCATGAGCAAACATACCATCAATTTCATCCTCGACACGACTGCACTGATTCTGCTGCTTCCGCTTGCCGGCTCGGGCTTGGTCATGCACTACACACTTCCCCCCGGCTCCCATGGAATCACGGTCTGGGGGCTCGGCAGACACGATTGGGGTACCATTCATTACTGGATCGCCATTGCCCTTGTGGCGGTTGTTGCGCTTCATATCATTCTTCACTGGAGCTGGGTGTCCCGTATGATCAAGGGTACGAAGTCCCTCCAGGTCCGCCGCAAGAGGGTGGCGCTCGCGCTCGTCGGGTTCTTCGGACTCCTTTCGTTATCGTTGGCTCCGGTATTGGGCAAGAAAGTCGAAGTACCGGAACGTGAAGCGCCCGTAGGTGAACATACATATGGGCTGTCCGGCGACAACGAGATGCGGCCTTTCCGGATCCACGGCTCCCTGACACTGGGCGAACTCGCTGCACAATCCGGCATTTCGTTGGCCACACTTCACGAAGCACTTTCGATTCCATCCGCGACGGCGCCCGACACCAGGCTTCGGCAATTGACTGACGACTACGGCTTTACAATGGAGTACCTGCGCAGTACGATAGACAAGCTCCAACAATCCTCAACAAACCGATCGAACGATCCCTGACATGGACAAGTCACAAGCACAACGCACGCTTCAGTTTCCCAGACTCAACGAGCCCGCTCCCGATTTTGAAGCGCCTACGACACAGGGTGTCAAACGCCTGTCCGATTTTCGCGGCCGCTATCTGGTTCTGTTCTCGCATCCGGCCGATTTCACTCCGGTGTGTACGACGGAATTCGTGGCATTCGCTCGGCATTACGATGATTTCCAGGAGCTGGGCTGCGATTTGATGGGCCTGTCGATCGACAGTCTCTATGCGCACGTAGCCTGGATACGTAACATCAACCAGCATTTCGACATCGAGGTCAAGTTTCCGGTGATTGCGGATCTTTCGATGCAGGTTTCCTATGCCTACGGCATGCTTCATCCGGGATCGAGTGAAACCTCTACCGTTCGGGCGGTCTTCATCATCGACGACAAGGGCATCATGCGGGCGATGGTCTACTACCCGAAAGACAACGGACGCTCGATACCCGAAATTCTCCGACTCGTGACGGCGCTGCAGACCACCGACCGGCACAAAGTCGCCACCCCCGAGGGATGGCAGCCGGGAGACAAAGTGATCGTGCCTCCTCCGGCAACGGCCGAAGCCGCCGCCGATCGGATTAATGAAGCCGAAGCCGAAGGAATGGAGTGTGTCGACTGGTACCTCTGCAAAAAGGAACTCTAGGCGTTTGTCGGACTTGGAAAACAGCTCCACTGTTCTTATTGAACTAAAGCACGATTAGCGTCGCAGCGGATCTTTTGTTAATAAGGAACTTGCGCCGAAAGTCCGACAGCCTCCTGGTCGGCATTGCCGGAACGCGTTCGGGCGCAAAGGACAGGGACTAGAGCGAACGGCCCACTTCGTCCCCGCGTCAGCCGATACCAAACAGCGATTTGGTATCGATGACGATCGTCTTTGCCCCGCGCAAGCGGGCCTGGCGAACCATATCGTCCGTGCCTCCCGGCCCGTCACCCATTGTTCCATTCCAGAGGGCCAGCAGGGTGAGCCGCTCACCGCCGTAGGCGAGGGCGTTATACAGCTGCCACAGGTTGTTGCGCTGCCAGATGCTATATCCTTCCCGATCTTTCAGCCAAACCGGCAGTTCCCCATCTCCCTCCAGCAGGTAAACATCCCGGGTAAGAGACAGACGGTCATACAGCAGGTGAAAGCGCTCGACCCAGTCGTGACCTGCGGATTGCACCGACCGAACGATGTAGGCCTCCTTCGGCAATGCCAAATACAGACGTGTCTTGATGCCCATTTCGAGACACACCTCGTGGAACAGCATGTCGCCGCCGCTCGCGCCGCCGGCCATACCGATGAGCGTGTCGCCGTGCTGCGCGTATTCCTCCGCCACCTTCTCCCTGATTGCCTCCCTGGCAACCGGCTCCTTCTCCGGCGGAAATCTCGGATCCTTGCGTTCCGGATCGTCGATTCGATGACCTGTAAATAGAATGAATCTCGGCTTTTGCGGTGTGCGCATTCTACGCGCCGCTTTTGTCGCAGCCGTTTCGAGTTCATCCAGCGCCGCACGGACAACCGGTGTGCGGACACCCAGTTTTTCGAACAGCTCCAGCTGTCGCCCGGCCGATCGGAAATGCGCCCGATCCGCCCCCTGAAGCGCCTCACGATAGGCCCTCGCTACACGCGTCCGGCGGTCCATTGTCAAACATCGCAAATCTGCACGCGTCAGATCGAGCCAGATGTCACGTTTGTCTTCACTCCTCAGTCTCTCCCTCTCGGACTCGAGTACCAGCGAGACCGCTGCGAGGACCTCTTCCCGGCGCGCGGAAACCTCCTCCAACCGATCAGTTGCCTCGCGCTCGCTGTCGAATCCGTCATTCCATATGCCCGCATGCTCCGACGCGAGATCCACCATAATGGTCGCAAGCGCCGCGACATTGACACCCGAGTAGTAGTGATTCAGGTCCAGGAGATATCCCTTGAGGTATTCGTCATAGGCAGTTTTCAGATTCGGAGAAGCAAGTGCCACCTTGCGCCGGTCAGCCGGATCATTCTGCGAAGCCCATCCCTCGATCCACAGGGTTTTTGCATTGCTTCCCAGTAGCGAATAGGCCTCCGAACGCCGTCTGCTACCGAGATCCTCCCGATCCACCACCCGACGGAGTGCCTGATCTGAACGCATGAGATCGCCTGACCGTGCGTAGATCGTCCCGAGCTTCAGATTGGCTTCCCAGTCGTCCCGATCCTGCCGTCGTACGGCTTCCCAAATTCCGCGCGCCGCCTCATCGGCTTCCAGTGCGGTAAGTGCGCGGCCCACCAATCGCAGTCCCGACCTGGCCCACGGGCAACCCAGTATTTCGGAACCGAGCAGTTCCAAATCTCCGACACGGCCGTTCTTGCGTGCACGATCGACAAATTCGGAGAAGGTGCGCGGGACGACGTGAAATTGCTCCGGATTGGAGGCTTCCAGACCGGGGAGCAACCGGAAAACCGGGCTGTCGGGTAATTCGGATTCCAGCGTCGCATCGATGGCGCGCACCAACTCATCCACATCGGCTGCAGGATTCTCAACGTTATATCTGAGATACCGGTCCGTCCGCAGATCAAACGGCACGTCCTGAGCGGCGCACCGCACGAGCAGGGTGCGTTTGTCCCGAAGTGCATGTCGCACGCCCAGTTCGTAAAAAACGTTGGCATTGTGAATGGACAGATCTGCAATCACCAGATCGGCCGTCAGCAACCGCTGAAACATGTCTTCCCGGATGTTGCCCGCCCGTACGATCTCGGCGGTCGTGCCTCCAGTTACTCCTGCCTTTTCCAGCGCCGGGTGCAGCAATTCGCTTTCAACCCGGTCGAAATCCATATCGATTTCTTTTCCGGACCGGTCGACTATCGTCTTCGTGCCGAAGGGCCGAACGATAAAGGCATTCATCATACCAGGGGTAAGAACGTTCCCAGATGACCGGGTTGAATCTGGCGGGCCGCCGCCTGACCTACCCGGGACAATTCATCGATAAAATCCACCGAATCCATCTTTTGTACTTCCGCCGGTGAAATGTCAGGTAATCCAAGCGCGTGAAGTCCCACGTCATCGAGCCGTGCGTTGTAACGTACGTACAGAAATTCACGTCCTGTATCGGTTGTGAGCGGTTCGGTTGTGCCGTCCGCCTTGCGCGGTATCATGTCTCCCAACTCGCGATCGATCGGAGCGCCAAACGAGCAACGGCCTACCGCCCGGCAGTTGATATCCTGATCGATCTGCATGGCATAGAGCAGACTACCCGGAAGTGACCTGGCCAAACCCACCAGCCCGCGCTCTTCAGCTTCTTCGTTTGCTACGGGATCGGGAGCGGCGCCGGTTCCGAAGGAAACGATGAGCAGCCGGTCTTCGCCCGATTCCCAATTGAGACCATAGGCAGGATGCGTGGCCATGCGGTACAGCAGAAACGCCGGGTTGTTGTAGGGTGTCACGCCACCGTCGACGAACACGAACGTCTTTTCCGGGTCATCGGGATCCCAATTCATAACCTCCGGCGGGAAATAGACCGGAGCGGCCGTACTGGCGCGGACGAGTTGCCAGAGCGGTATCCGGAGATTGCAGTCCTCCCTGTCCGGGGCATTGTACTTCGCCTGCGGATTGGAACTGATAGGCCAGGGAGAGTCGGTTGTGACGTTCTTTGTCACAATGAGCAGGAGACACTGGAGGTGTTCCGGCATAAGTGTAGTCCCGGCTCCGAAAACATCCTGGAGCATCTCGGCGAGGGGCTCACGCTTGTAGAAGCTTTTAAGCCGTCTAAGCAGGAATCGCTTGTCGAACATCGACGGACCGGCATCTACGTAGAAGTTACGCAACTCCCCGACCGACATGCCTCTGGCCAGCCCGGCCGCAATAATGGCGCCCGTGCTCGTTCCACCAATGTAGTCGAAATACTGACAGAGCCGGAATTCATCCGGTGACGGGCTTCTGTCTGCGAGCAATTCTTCCAGGCGGGCGAGCATTTCCAGCGTAATCAGGCCGCGGATGCCCCCACCATCAAGTGCCAGCATCTTTCTTGGTTCTCGTGTGCCGTATCGGTTTGCAAGATGTCCCCATGCATTCATTTCGTACCTCGGATGTGTCTGTTGTGACGGACGGTGCCCGGATTTGTGAGATGGGCGGATCTGCTCCATCATACGGCTTTGTCGGGAAATCTACGATATCCCGAGGGAGCACCGCCTCGGGGCCGGACCAGATGGAACGGTAGCCGACGCTGCCATGTCCCGGGCAGTCCACGCTCGCGGTGAGAGGGCCGGCAGGCTATCGCCACCGGATCGGACAGTCAGGCCGGCTTCAGAATACGATTCATCCGCTCTGCGATATCGGCCAGCCTCGTCCGGTCTCCACCCGGGATCTCCGCCGTGGCCCAACCCGAGTAGCCGATCTCTTCCAGTGCAGCAATAACGACAGGCCAGTTGCAATCACCCTCACCAAGCGGAACGCGAAAGCCGGCAAACGGACCCTCGCTGTCTCGTTTCGAGCGGCTGTATTCCTTGATATCCAGCTTGACAATGCGCTCGCCGAGGATGCGAATCCAGTGCTCCGGCCAGCCGTACGTCACGACGTTGCCGACATCGAAATAGGCGCCGACCATAGGGCTTTCGAATTCATCGATATAACGCCTGAACTCGAGTGGACTCAACAGGAACCTGTTCCAGACGTTTTCGAACGCAATTTTGACGTCCAGCTCCGAAGCCAACGGCAGCATCTTGCGAATCTCGGCCTGTGAGCGCCGGTACGCATCTTCGTATGAGATCTCCGCATTTACGACGGCCGGGACGAGGAGCACGGTCGAAGCGCCGTAGGCTTTGGCGTCGCGCAGTGCGGTTTCCAGACCGGCGACACCCTCCGCCCGGACGTCCGGATCCGGATCTCCCAGCGTCTTCTCCCAGTGAACCGAATCGACAATACCGTGCACCGGCAATCCGGATTCGGCGATAGCATCCGACACCTCTTCGGAATCGAAATCATTGGGGCTGTTCATCTCGACACCGTCAAATCCGAGCGTTTTCAACAGCCGAAATTTCTCGACCATCGAAAGCTCCTCCTCGATCATACCGTATTTGACGGCTTTTCTGAATCTGGGCATTTGGGTCGAAACCGCTGCCTTACGGGCAGTGGCGGACACAATGCTTGCACCGGCCAGTCCGACGCTTGCGGTCTGAAGGAATCGTCTACGGTTCATCTTGGGCCCGGATTTGGCGTCAGGAGGAGGCAAGCCGTTCGAGCTTCGTGACACCGGGAATGGCCACCTCGGCCGCCGGTGCCTGAGCGTCGAAGGCCATGTCTTTGGGTACGAGATCCTGCGAGGATTGCATGATCTCATCCCACGTAACGAGTTGTCCCGTGTATGCGCTCTCGCGGCCGAGAATCCCCGTCAGCGTGCTATGCGCAATCTGCTCCGTCTCATTGATGGTATTTCCTTCCCTGATCGAATGGATAAGGTCGGTGTGTTCCCGTACGTAGGCGTTGTTGCCCCGTTCATCCATCCGGAAGAGTTCTTCTCCCGAGTGGGCGGTAATCAGCGAATGTGACGGATTCACGTCGGCTACCCCTTTGGTGCCCACAATGCGGTTCTCGACGCGCGTCGCGGTATTGGCCATCTGCCGGCACATTGCCTGGACGCGGGCACCGTTGGGATAGGTGAATTCAACGGCGAAATGG
>CAZIIP010000144.1:0-8385 GCA_964539455.1 uncultured Rhodothermales bacterium | reverse complement strand
GCCTATTTCACAACAGCCGGTCTTTCGATCGGCGCACCTCCGGCATGGCGGTACGGGCGAAACATCTCCTCGATTCGTGTGCACCGCTGGCTGGCGGTGGTGCATCTGGCTGGAATGACAGCCCAGCCGTTTTTGGGACGATCGCTTGCCAATGCGACAACGGGTGAATCGTACGACCGCCGTCTAAACAGGCATCAATGGGTGGGGCGTGTCACATGGATCTCGTTCACCTCCGCCATCATAACTACATTTCTCCCCTAGCAACAACGATCTCAAATGCTTTTCTCAATCAGGCGAATCGGTAGTGTCATTTTCTTGACAACCGTAATCGGCATACCGCTGCATGCGCAGCAAGGGTGGACGGTCGACCAGGACCGTAGCGAAATGGCATACACCGGCAGCCACCCCCTGCATGACTGGACGGGCGTCTCGAACGACATTTCGGGCACGATTGAGCTGGATCCGGAAGATCCTGCCGGAGCCTCCATAGCGCTCCGCGTTCCGATTGAAAGCTTTGATTCCGGTAATTCCAACCGTGACTCGAACATGCTTGAGGTCGTAGAGGTATTCCTCTGGCCGGAGGTCATCTTTATATCCGATGATATCGAGGTGGAAGAGTGGAATGATACCGAAGACGGCATTGAAGGCATTTGGACCGTTACCGGCATCCTTTCTTTTCACGGCGAAGAGAAGCGGATATCGACCGAGGTCGCACTCTCCCTGGTACGGGACGTGATTCAAGCTGCTGCCGCATTTGAAATCGAGTTGGACGCGTTCGAGATCGATCGGCCGAAGCTTATGTTGACACGAATCCGAAACGAGCTCCAGGTAGAGGCAAATCTGGTCTTCAGGCGAGCCGAAGGATGAACCGGCAGGTTCATGCTCCGGGACCCATGGTCACACGCGATGACAAATCAGGCGGAATAATGATGGAAGGATACAACACAAACATAGTGAAATACGCACGCGGTCTTACCGGGTTTGTTTTTCTTTTTCTGGGCCATGCAGCGGCACATGCGCAGCAAGCCGTCGATATACCGGCAGCAGCCGACAACGCCATCTACAGTGAGAGCGGCGATTTGTCCAATGGCTCCGGCGACCATCTTTTTGCAGGCCGGAACAACAGCGGCAACCTGCGTCGCGCGCTGGTCCGCTTCGATTTTGAAGGTATGGTTCCCGAGGGCGCTGCGATCGATAGCGTTTTTCTCGGCATTCAGGCATCAAGGGGGAGGGGCAATCCGACCTTCACGCTACATGGCCTGCTTTCGTCGTGGGGAGAGGGAGAGAGCAATGCGAGTGGAGCGGAAGGCAGTGGGGCATCCGCAGCCGAGAATGATGTAACATGGCAATTCAGCCGGTTCGATCAAACGACGTGGTCAACGCCGGGTGGCGATTTTGAGGTGGAACCCAGCGCAAGCTATGTGGCACCGGGATTGGGTTCCTGGACCTGGCCGTCTACGCCGGAAATCGTTGACGACGTTCGCAACTGGTTAGCAGACCCCCAAAGCAACTTCGGATGGATTATCCGCGGAGACGAGGCCAACAATCAATCAGCCTTCCGTTTTTCGAGCAGGGAGAATCCCGCAGAAGAAAGCCGGCCGTCGTTGCGCATCGTCTATTCCGTGCCGACCGCTTCCGTAGCCCCCGATCTGCCGAATGATCTACAACTGGAGGGAATCTATCCAAATCCGTTCTCTGAAAGAACAACAATTCGGTATCGATCTCCCGGCACCAATCCGATCGAGGTAACGGTTTTCGATATGCTCGGTCGCTCTGTCTACTCAACGAGAACGGCCGGCCTCGGCAACAGGACCTCGGAAGTGCGTCTAGAGGCAGGAGGACTTCCTGATGGTGCATACATCATTCGTGTCAGGAGCGGCGACCAGACGCGTATTGCCCGGATCATCAAGGCCGAACACAACCGGGTAATCAGATAGGGTGCTGCAGCGGTATCTATCTATCGAACGGACCTCGTTTCCCTTCTGCGGAATAGCTTCGCAATCGCGGGCACGAGGCAGAATCGGTATCCTCTGAGGAGATATGGCGCGACGGACGCTCTGCAATCATTTCGGTGAACCGTCGAATGCTACCGCAGGATATTCGTACCTTCTGCCGGAGCAGATTCATGGTCTAGCCGGGAAGAAATGTTCCAGACCAGACGACTCGACATCATACCGGCGCGAATCGAAGCGCTGGTTGCGGAATTTCACGGACGAAACGCGGTTGCCCGCGTACTGGGCGTCGCCGTGCCGGAAAGTTGGCCGCCGGAATTACTCGGAGAGGCTGCTATTCAGTCGGCATTCGAGCGTCTCAAATCCCACCCTTTGGAGGCGGACTGGTGGATCCACTACTTCGTTGACCGCAGACATCAGACGGTCATCGGAGCCGGCGGGTATTCGGGTCCGCCGAATGCGGAAGGTGCCGTCGACATTCGGTATTCGATTTTGCCGGAGTACCGCAAGCGGGGGTATGCCTCGGAGGCCGTCCACGCGCTGGTCGAGCACGCATTTGACGTCGCGCTTGTCAAAAAGGTGGTGGCGGAGACCTGGCCGGAGTTCAAAGCTTCGGTCGGCGTGCTGGAAAAATGCGGGTTTGTTCCGGAGGATGAAGTGAATGAGGAAGGGGCCGTCCGATACGCCATCTCTCGTAGCGATCGACCAATTCTGCCCCCCGCCCCCTAAACCGCGTCGGTCTCGTAGCGGCAAAATACCACAGTCATCTCCGGCTCAGTCACGCCCGTACGTGCGCGCAAAGGGCGTTGATCATCGCGGTTTTTAGGAAGCGCATGCCCGTCATCTACGTTGACCGGAGCCGTGCAGGAGACGATTTGCCGTTCGAGTCTTCCTATTGGATCTCATTCGAAAGCAGGTGACAAGCATATCACCAATACCTGTGGAAAAATGGTCCTTGATCCGGGTGTCAAAACCGACGAGATTCCTCAGGCACAGAGCACCACTTGTCGCCACCGTTCTGTCTACCGCCTCCGGATGCGCCAAGTGACTTGAGACGAATAACACACTAAACCTGGCGCATCTCATGGAAGACGTATTGACCAACGTATCGGTAACACCGACTGATGACACGAACTTCTCAGGCAAACAAGTTGTTGAAAAAGATAATATTGAAGTAAAATCTGCCGTCGTCGCCGATCTGGTGATGGACAGCGAGGCGGCCATCGAAGCGCGGAGGGAGGAAGAGCGACGGACTAAGCGGGAAAAGGAGCTGGAAGCGCGTCGAAAGGCCGAGGAAGAAGCACTTCGGAAGGCCGAGGCGGAAGCGCGGAAGAAAAGGCTTGCCAAAGTCCGCGCCCGAAGGAAGGAAATGGCCTACTACGACTGAGGTGCGGGAGCCAAGGGGTTTATGCGTGAGCTGGAGATCTCCCGTCCGCTGTTCGAAAGGCTCGTCGATCGGGGTGTCGACAAGCTGGCGCGTTATGCCCGTTCTCAACTCGCAACAATTCACGAGCCTATTACGGTGACTGAGATTCCGGGTCGCGGTGTGCGTGTTTTGGCATTCGATCCGCAGACGATGGTCACACCCGACATCCCGTTGGGCAACCTCGATATCCATTTCTGTCGTTCGCGTCCGGTGTTCGACGCGCGCATCCGGGCCATTCAGACCGGCGCCTACAAGAGAGACGGGTGGCAATCGTGGCTCGTGGTGGGCACCGGCCGATTGAGCGGCAGGCTGGCCGCATTCTTCAAAAGTCCGAAGGAAGATGAAGCGGCCGCGGCCGATGTGGTTCGGCTTGTCGGGTCGGGAATGGAGTGCATCCCGTTGCGCAACGCGGATCTCTCGCGGGTGTGGCACGGATCGGATCAGATCTGGAGTCGCTCACAGGAAGCGCTCGGGAAGGAAGTTTGGGAGCGTGCGGTAACCAGCCGGTTTTTGCTGATCGGAGCCGGCAGGTCCGGCTCACTGCTTGCTCAGGCCATCGGTAATCTGGGGGTGCGGGAGCTCGTCATACTCGATCCGGACACGATCGAGGCGCACAATCTTGACGGAGGTCCGCTCTTTTCCGTCACCGATCTTTCATCGGCCAAAGCGGAGGTGCTGGCGCGTCGGGTGGAGGCCGACTGTCCATGGGCGTCCGTGGAGCCGGTCAGATCCGCTGCGGCTTCGGAGGTTGGAATCGCGAGGATCAAGGCGGCGGATGTAGTGGTCGCGGCGGTAGATTCCGAACGCAGTTTGTTGCAGGTGCACGCCCTGTGCCGGATTTATGGAAGGACGCTGTTGACGGTCGGTACGCGCATTCGGGAGGACGGCATCGGTCTCGACGTTGCGGCCGACATTGGGCTGTACTATGGGGGACAGCCGGGATGCCTGCTCTGTGTGGGAGGCACTTACGCCGGATTTCATGGAGCGCGCAGAGCATTGGCGCAACTGCCCGAAACACCCGAACAGCACCAACGGGCGCGTCGCGCAGGCGATTTCGCGACGGAGCGCAGGGGGAGTCTGCTGAGCCTCAATTCGATGGCGGCCGGATGCGCCCTTTACACCCTCCAATCGGCTTTCGGCGGCGGGGCGGCATGGACGGACCGGGCGCAGATCACACGGATGTTTTATGATGAAAACGGCCATCTGCAAAGCAGAACCACTCGTTCAAACCAGGCACATACAACCGGAGAGTGCCTCTGTTCTATGATGAACACGGGCGACCACGGATTGCAGTTGCTCAAGGCCTATGCCGGGCGGTCTCGCATGTCCTTCAGCAGGCGTTGGCGGTAGCCACCGTGTTATCGCCGTTTCATGGATGAAATCTGTGCCGCGGAGTGCAATCGCCGCCGGAAAGGGTACCCCTGCGAATCGATATACAGACCCGGGAATCCGGCCGGTGAGGATACGTGGTAGTGATTCCCTGGGCAAAAAAATTGGAGCGGCCGTTCCCTACCGCGTAGTTTACCTATCCGGAATGACCAAAAGCCCTAAGGAGTGACATGAATGCAAAAGCGATTCTCTCAGCGCTTGTGGTGGCTCTGCCGGTCCTTTCCGGGTGCGGCAGCGACGATCCACCCGAGCAGATGAACATCCTGTTCCTGTTTGCGGACGACCAGCGTGTGGATGCCGTGGGTGCATACGGCAACGAAACGCTCGAGACGCCCAACATCGACCGTCTGGTCAACCAGGGATTCAACTTCAGGGACGCCTACGTCATGGGTTCACATCATGGCGCGGTCTGCCGACCCAGCCGCGCCATGTTGATGAGTGGACGCACGCTTTTTCACGTGTACGACGACCTCGACACGGTCGCGACCTTTCCCGAAAAGTTTCGCGAAGAGGGATACGAAACATTTGGGACGGGCAAGTGGCACCAGAGCAGGGAGTCTTTCGCGCGGAGTTTCTCGAAAGGCCGGAACGTGTTCTTCGGTGGGATGAGCGATCACTACAACGTGCCCATACAGGATCTGCTGCCGGAAGGAGGTTTTTCGGAAACCCGGGTAGAAGGGTTTTCGACCGATTTGTTTGCCGATGCGGCGATCACATTTATGGACGAACACGTCTCTTCCGGGTCCGGCAGCCCCTTTCTGGCGTACGTTTCATTTACGGCTCCCCACGATCCACGAACACCGCCGGAGCCGTATCTGTCGCAATACCCGGGCGAAGAGATGCCGCTGCCGGAGAACTTCATGCCCGTGCATCCTTTCCATAACGGCTGGATGACGGGCCGGGATGAACAACTAGCCGGGTGGCCGCGCGAACCGGAAGTGGTTCGCGACCAGATCGGCGAGTATTATGGACTCATCACCCATATTGACGCCCGTATCGGTGACCTGCTGTCGACCCTCGAACGCCACGGTATAGAAGACGAAACGCTTGTCGTTTTTGCGTCTGACAACGGCCTGGCTCTGGGTAGTCACGGTCTGCTGGGAAAACAGAGTGTGTACGAACACAGCACCCAGGTCCCCCTCGTGTTTTCCGGCCCCGGCATTCCGGCGGGACAGAGCCACGCACTCGTCTATCTATATGACATCTTCCCGACGCTGGCCAACCTCGTGGGTGTTCCGCATCCCGAACGAGTGGACGGCTCGGATCTGAGACCCATCTGGAGCGGCGAGCGTGACCGGGTGCGCAGGGCCCTGTTTACCGCGTATGAAGACAAGCAACGGGCCGTGCGCTACGGCGACTGGAAACTCATTCGCTATCCCCGCCTGCATCACGATCAGCTGTTCAACCTGGCGGAAGATCCCTACGAAATGAACAACCTGGCCGGTGATCCCGCGTACGCGGAGCAACTGGAATTGCTGACGAATCTGCTGGTACTCTGGCATCGTGAGTCGGACGATCCGCACCCGCTGCTCACCGATGAGGTCGACAGCATGGAGTTTGACTATGAATCGGTCAATCGATCACCCGACGAACACCAGCCGGAGTGGGTGATCGAAAAATACTTCAACGAATGAGACACGGTCGATCAACAAAGCGGTGGGGTGCATTATGATCCGGATCTGAACAGAAGCTTTTCCCAGCTACTACAGCAATCGGGATACGCCACCGCTATTGCCGGCAAGTGGCAAATCAACGACTTTCGCGTCCAGCCGGAGGTCCTGCGTGACCATGGCTTTGATGAGTGGGCGGTCTGGACCGGTAGCACCGCATTAGCTTCCTCGATAGCGATGGACAGTAGGAGCAGGATATTCCATCTTTGACTTTTCGAACATTCATCCGAAAAATACCCGACCGCTATGAATAGCCACCGCCATCTCTTCGCCTGCGTCCTGTTCGTCCTCCTGTTGCCGGCTTGCAGCGGGGAAACCGATCCGGGATCGGCAACCGGCTTCGAGCCGGACACCGGGCGTCCGAATATTGTGCTGATCATTACGGACGACCAGGGCTACGGTGACCTCGGGTTTACAGGCAATCCGGTTATAAGAACCCCGAACCTCGATGAGATGGCGAGGGAAAGCGCCCGGATGACAACGTTTTATGTGAGTCCGGTCTGTGCACCCACCCGTGCATCGCTGATGACCGGCCGGTACAACTACCGCACACGGGTTACGGACACGTATATCGGTCGGGCGATGATGGAGCCGGAAGAAGTAACGGTCGCCGAACTGCTCGGCGATGCCGGGTATGCCACCGGCATTTTCGGCAAATGGCACCTCGGCGATACCTATCCCATGCGGCCGCAAGACCAGGGATTTGACGAAGTTCTCGTTCACCGCGGTGGGGGCATCGGACAGCCCTCCGATCCTCCGGGCGGCGAAGGCAAATACACGGACGCGATTCTGTTTCACAACGGAGAGCAGGTGCAAACCAGTGGCTACTGCACGGATGTCTATTTCGACAGCGCAATGGAGTGGATCGACAGGGTTGAAGAGGCAGGTGATCCCTTTTTTGCCTACATCGCGACCAATGCGCCCCACAGTCCCATTCACGACGTTCCCGAGGATCTCTACCGGCAATATCTCGAGATGGATCTGAGCCATGACCGCATGCCGGAGGTAGGGCACCCCCTCCCGGAGACGACCAACCAGGATATGCTGGCGCGGCTCTTTGCAATGATCACAAACATCGACCAAAACGTCGGCAAACTCTTTACCCATCTCGAACTGGAGGGACTTGCGGAGAACACGATGGTGATTTTTATGCTGGACAACGGTCCGAACAGCCGGCGGTATGTTGCCGGCATGCGTGGCATGAAAGCCGATGTACACGAGGGCGGAATCCGTTCGCCGTTGTTCGTGCATTGGCCGGCCGAACTGGAGACAGGAACGACTTCCGACATCCCGGCAGCCCACATCGACGTGCTGCCGACACTGCTGGAGGCCGCCGGGATTACACCTCCGGCCGACCTCCACCTGGACGGACGCAGTCTGCTTCCACTTCTTGAGGGTGAGAATCCGGACTGGCCCAACCGCCACATGGTGATCCAGACACACCGGGGCGATGCACCCATCCCATACCACCACTTCATGATCAGGAATAACCGCTGGAAGCTCCTGAATGCCAGTGGATTCGGGAAGGAGGAGTGGACGGACGAGCCGGATTTTGAATTGTACGATCTTCAGGCGGATCCGCTCGAGATGCACGACGTAGCGCGCGAGCATCCCGATGTGGTGGTCGATCTACAGAAAGAGTACGAAGCCTGGTTTGACGATGTCGGTTCCACCCGACGAAACAACTACGACAGTCCGCTGATCCACGTCGGGACGCCCTATGAAAATCCTACGGTGTTGACCTGGCAGGACTGGCATCATGTTTCCGGACGCAGGTGGGGACCGGAATCGAACGGATACTGGGAATTGCTTGTCGCAGAGGCGGCAGACTTCGAGATCCACCTGAGATTCCCCGAAGTGGATGAGGCCGGAAGCGTGACGGTAGAAGCCGGAGATACGGTTCTGAATGGTGCGGTCACCGCAGGCGATTCCACCCACACCTTCCCTC
>CAZIIP010000143.1:0-8443 GCA_964539455.1 uncultured Rhodothermales bacterium | reverse complement strand
CTTCCGCATAGCTGGCGGCCCGGTCCTGCGCGCTTTTCATGGCCGCCGAGTCTTCTGCGATCTTGCTGGTCTCCGACACATTTCCCGCCCCTGCCAGCGCCCCAACACTCGGTCCGGCGGTGGCTTGGGGAACGCGAGCTTCATTTTTTGAATGCCGGCATCGCGCTGCAATTCTATTCGGAAGCCGTTTATTTCGGGAAATAAGTATAATTCATCGTTCCATTTCCCGAACGATAGTAGCGCAGCATAGCACTCAGATTTGCGTTTTGGATGCGCCAAATGTATGTGCTCATCCGTGGATCACTATGTACGGGCTTACCGTGCCTCCTGAACAACTCGGTCTTGATAAATTCAAAATTTTCGGGTCCTTCAAAATCAATGATAACCTGTTTGAATTTATCGTCTTCGAATAAATAGATCATTTTTGCGATAGCGGCAGAGCCGAAGGTAAAGTCGCCGTCTTTCCTTTTTGCATAAGTGTAGTTCCCCTTCGACTCGACAACAATCAAATCCTTAGCATCTTCCAGGCTGCTTCCCCAACGAACACCTTTGAATTCCGAAAAAGATTCTGTTGAGGTCCCTTTACCCAAACGGGGTTGGGTGCAACCTGTGGCGGCAAGAAGAAAGAACACCGCAAATATAGCCAGGAATGGCACCTGCTGTTTTCTGTTGTTCATTCATCTAACCTTTCTGATGCTTATTAATTATTGCCTTCGAACCCGATCACCTCGACCCCGATCCACTTGAGCACCAACTGGTCCGTCAGATCTGCCATCCGCTCTGCAAACCGCTCGTCCGCGCTTTTCATGGCCGCCGACTCTTCGGCGATCTTGCTGGTCTCCGAGACATTTCCCGCCCCTGCCATCGCCCCCACACTCGGGCCGGCGGTGGCTTGGGGAACCCCGACCGAGGCTCCGGAAACGTCTATGTTCTGTGCGTTCAGCACCTCTGTTGCCCCGAGGATAACATTGCGCCCGCCGATGCCGGCTTCTCCGGCGTCGATCACCCCTTCCGGCGCAAACAAATAAGCGTCTCCAGCCAAGGGAGGCTCCTCCGGTCCCTCGTATCCATCCGGATCGTAGGTCAGGGTGCGGATACCGCTGCCCACTGCCGGAGGAATAAACTTGACCACCGGCTCCCCACCGACCCAGGTCAGTTTCGGCGGGTCCACATTGATTGAGGCTTTGGAACCTTTGCCGGCATTTATACTGCCTTCATCGCTCCAAACGGTGATATCTCCGCCCAAATAGGTCATGATTCGTGATTCATTGACATTTATATCTCCCCGGGAATAGATATTGATACCCCCGCCAAGGGCCGTGTAAATGCCCGTGCTGCCGCGGTCTGCCTCATCTGAGAAAAAGGTGCTTTTGCCGACGTTGATGTCGCCTCTTGCCAGGATATAGATGCCCGCGTTTTTAGCGTCAGCGCCTATCTGGGAAGTGATCATATCGATGTCCCCTAGTCCTGCCTCATAGTTGGACAGAAAGGGGTCAGTTATTTCTTCCTTTGTGGTTCTGACGGTGTCTTGCGCTTCATTGGCTGCGCCACTTGCCAGCAGATTGCTGTATTCGATACCGGAGGTTCGAAGCTCCTCGAAGAATGGGATTACTCCCTGCTCTACGGTCTTAAATATGATATCTCCAGCAAGGCCGGACATGACGACGATGGAGCTTCCTTCGGATCCGAGGAACCCATTGAAAACATCCCCGATACTTTTGATGCCCCGGGTTTCGCCCAGGTCAATCCGGTCACCTGCCTGAACCGACAGAAATCCAGGTCCTGCTTGCTCGATACCCACCTTGTATATCGCACCTGCAGGTTCCTTGCTAAAGAGAATGGCGCCGCCAGACTGAATAACCGAAAGATCTTCAATACGGTTGTTCTGTCCTAAATAGTATATGTTCCTGATCGATCCTCCGGCGTTGATGACGGCCTGCTTCGGCAGACTGAACATGATATCGCGGATATCTCCGCCGATGCTGATTTCAATGGTTGACTCATCTGCGAAATGAACTGGTACATCCAGAAAGCCGTCGACAGATCGAAAAAATTCCCGGTCTTCCACGGATGCGACCAGTGCCATTTCCTCATCCATCATCGACTGGTATATGCTGAAATAGTCTTGATTTCCCGGTCGCTCCTGCGGTCTTTGCGAGGGGAAACCGTGACGAAAGGGATCTGCAATCAGACTGCGCGTGGGTTGATAGGTGATGGTCTCCGTCTGGCCGTCGGCATCGGTATACGTAAAACTGGGCTTGGGATAATCTGCGTATGCGGCCTCCGGAGCGATGTCGGACAACAGAATATTCGCATGCAGACTCCCCCCGAAAAGACCGTCGAGATCGCCGCCCGCGGATAAGCGAAGGTGGCCTGTCCGGGAGGGGGCCAGTACGATGTGGTCATCGACAACGATATCCCCGCCGGCCAGGATTTCCAACCTGGGAGGAAAAATCCCTCCGGATGGCAGGACCACATCGCCTCTCACCGCCTGGACGGAAAGCGATGCGTCCTCGGCGTACCGAAGTTCAATTACTTTATTGCCAAGGCTGTCTTCCTTATCAAAAAGGGAATTTTCCCGCATCGTGGGATTGATGGCCTTGCCGATGACGGCGTTGCCGCCGGCAAAAATCGTATAGTGGGCGTCGAATGCTTCAATGGTTTTGTTGCTATTGTAATTGCGTCCGAAATTGCCGAGTGCGATCAGATCGCCCCGCCCCTCCTTGACAAGAAACTTTCCATCCAGATCGCGCATGGAAAGGACCGACAGATCCCCGACCCCAAAAGTGCCGGCCTTGCTTTCGAAACGACCGCCGGTCCTGATGTTTAAATTTCCGTCCGCCATGGTTGCGATGCCACCGGTCGGTGCGCTCGGCCAAACAATGGTTCCACTTGTATATCCGGCGGCCCATTTCCCGCCTTGATATTGATAGTCCCATGCGACATAGTCGCCGTCACCGGCTGAAAACGACTGGGTACCCTTTGCGATCAGATTACCTCCGACAGAAATCGATATATCGCCACCATCTTCATAGTGATGATAGTACTGATGAATATTGTTATCCAGGTAGATCTGTTCCCTGTTGGGGGGCCAGCTGGGAACGGCGGAAATGATATCGCGGTACCTTTCAGGACGGCTGTCGGGATCGACCCGCCACTCCGGCTGCCAGACGATCCTGGGAACCCCTCCGGTTGTCCGGATGCCGGTGCTCTTGGCAAACGCCGTATAGTGCATCGCCAAATCCCGATCGACTTGAATATGGATATCGCCTGTCGCAGTCTGAATGCCTGGGCTTTTATCCTGAAGCAATCCGGCCGATGAAGCACTTCCGATAATAAAATCTCTACCGGCAGTACCGCTGATATTGCCGCCATAGGTTCCCATGTTGTAAGTCATGGTATTGTTGATCATCAGATTTGCCTGTTTTCCATGTCCAAAGACAGCGTCTCTTCCGGCGGCAAAACGGATATCCGCATTCTCGGTATAAACCACTTTTTGATTTTTTAGATCGATATCACCGGTCCCCAAATGGACGGCCATGGGATCGGCACTATCCAGATCCGCCCCTGCGATCAGGTTGATACCCCAGGTGTCGGGGCCGGAAACATTCGTGAACATGGCCAGTGCTGAGGTTGGGGCATCCAAGAGGTCTGCATCGATATCCAGGTTGCCCGCGGCCCGGAGGGTCAGCACACCCGGCAGCTCAAGCTCACCTGTCCGCACTCCTGTAAGGACCCATGAGGAGTCGAGGGTAAGATCGCCCGAGCTCCATATTTCAAGGCCCGAGCGTTCGGTGACAGAAATGGGATTACCGCCTTCATCAACGAGGTCGTGCTTCAAGTCGGTTGGCGCTGAAATCGTCGGAACAGCCCCGATATTGCCGGATTTCTGGATATATTCGACCGACTCCGAGAAAATGCCGGAGGCGCCGATGATGGTTCCTGCAAGTTTCTCAGGATCGGTATTTTCACCTTTGTCGACCCGCAAATAGACCGATCCGCCCAACCCTTCTGACCCGCCTGAAACATCGATTTCAGCCTTGTAAAGATCGGTATCGAACAGGTGGATTTCCCCTGGACGATCCTTATGAGCCGAACTCAAAACGACTTCGCCTCCATGGGCATCAGCCCGCAGCCCTCGGGCAAGGATATCTCCTTTCAATTCAATTGCATCCGCCGAAATGAGCCGGACCTCTCCGCCTCCGGTATCACCCGAGACATCAATGGTCGCATTCGGGTTCACCACGATGTCGCCGCCGTCGGATGACAGGCTGAAGGAACGGGCTTCGACAAGCACCATATCCTCGCCGGCCGCCTGCCCCATCACCACATTGCCTGTTTCGGCACGCAATCGAATCTTCTGGTTGAATCCGCCTGTGGCGAGCATTTCATTCAGCGTATCGAACGCCTCAATCTCATTGGCGTGGAGGCCAAAAGAACCTCCGGATCCGCCGTTTCCCATCCCCATCAGCACGCCTTCGAATTTTGAACCCTGGCGCGGCGCACTGATCAAGATTTGCCCGGCATCTTCATTTTCACCGGCGGAAACATCGATAAAAGCATCCTTGGCAATGCTCACTTTCCCTTGGCTTGCTCGAAGCGCTACAACGCCGCCTGGTGCGAATTCAGTACCACGCACCTGGATTCCGGCCCCCTCATCTAGAATAATGGAACCGCTGGCCGTCAAGCGCACAGTCCCGGAAGGCATATCGATCCGGGCGGGGTTGAATTGGTTTTCTTGGCCGAGCCGAATGTTGCCCGCAGAGAATTCAAGTCTGCCGCCCCCATTGAGTTCCAAGCCGTGAGATGCGCCGTTGCTCTGGATGAGAACCGCGTTTTCCCCTGCATCAAGGAAAAGGTCCGCGGTCAAGTAGTCAACACCGGTCTCTTCTGCCCTTTCGAAAAGGGAGGTGGTCACCCGCGGCGCCGAGATGTTCAGATTTCCGCCGGTGGTTGTCGCGTTTTTGCCGGTATCCACTGTTCCGATGCCCTTGAATACCATATCCTGGCCGCTTGCCAGGTGAATGGTTTGAAATCCGTCAAAAGACAGGCGCCGTTCCGGCCGGCCCTCATCGAACCACACTCCGATCTCTAAAAGTCCGCCGCTCATACTTATGGTGCCGGCATCATCCGCGAGGGCGCCGCCGGCAGTCGATGCTGCGTTCATGTTTGCCAAGCTCAAAGTTGGCGCCTGAATGTTGATGACCTCATTTGCTTCCGATCCGGCAATCCGCGCCGCATGAATGGTCAGCTTTCCGACGCTCGACAGGTCGTGGCTTCCCGAAAAAATCAGGTCCGAGCTGCTCAAAAGAGTAATATCGTCAAAGGAAGACAATTTCTCCCACAATGCATTGGTCAGATAAAGCCCGTCCTGTCCGATATCATCCGGCGATGTCACGAAATGGATGGTCGATCCTTTGAGGGTGATCGTACTGTTTTCTGCTTCCAGGACCGCCCCATCTTCGAGGCGGATATTCCCGTCCAGTCCGACTTCGTGGGTGACCCGCACGGACGCATCGTTCTTGATTCGGAGCGTACCGGATGTGGATGTCAGGTCAGCCATTCCCCAGCCGCCTGCGGCATCGGCATGGATAAATGAAGGGACTTTAAGTCCGGTGGGTAGTTCCGAACCGCCTTTGCTCGTGATGCTGGCGATATTCCCACCACTTCCCTCCATCTCCAGTCTTTGGAATCCTCGCGCCGTTTTCAGGCCGATTTCACCCTGCCAACCCGCTTTTCCAGAGCCCCCGATGGCAAGGACTTCAATCGGCGCTATCCCGACCGTGGGCTTGTATTCGTACCGATAGAGAAGGTGATCGAGCCGTTTGGAATCATCTCGGGCGTCGATCCGGGAACCGGGATTCAATACGACATCTCCGGCAGCCGACAATGCGATCGTCGGTGCCTGCAGGGAAGCGGAATAAACCCGGATTTCATTGGTCGGAAACGTGGCAAGGTCCGGATTTCCAATGAGGAGTGCTTCGAGATCGAGGGCTGAAAAAAAGTCGGAATCCATGACGATGCTGGCATTGAAATCGTCGGTGGGTTGACCCACGGCAATGCGCTCGCTGCTGAGTTCGATCCGCCCGCCGGCAAAGTGGGGCTCCGAATTCATCAGCAGTCTTCCGTCAAGGACGGCTTGTCGCCCGTAAACAGCGAAATTTCCAGAGGCGCCCTTTTTCCCTTCGGCGATCGTAAAATTTCCTTCGGCAAGAACTTCCGATGCACGCCGAACGGCATACCCTTGCGGCTGTGGGGAGCGAATATCGGTCCCTCTGACCGTCATGGAGCCCTCCACGACCGGGAATCCACGCTCGGAAAAGGTCTGTCCCGGTATGAAGCCTTCGCCGGATTCCGAAAGATCGGTTACAACCATGGCTCCAGGCAAAAAGGCACACCAATCCGGTAAAATGGAATAGGTGCCTGCGGGCAAGCCCGGTGCGGCCTCCAGGTTCAGGGCGTTTCCAGGGAGCCGGGGCCCATCCGGCATGATGACATACGTTCCCGGCTGAGACAGCGGGTTTTTGGTTCCTTCCAATCCGGGCTGGAACAGGTAGCTGAACAGGGTGCCACCGCCCGACACATCGATCGTAGAGCCTTCCTGCATAATGACCGACCTGCCGCTGATTTCGACAGAGGACTCGGGAAGATCGGAAAGCTCAAGACCCAGAGCACTTGGAAGGGCATTCTTGTCCGGCACTCGCCATACCAGATCATCCAGGCTCCCGTAAAAAGATGGCACTTCACCGGCGGTTATGATTTCGCTTCCCGGATATAGTGCGACGCCTCCGGCCTGAGCGCTTCCGTGAAGGGCGATGCTTCCAAGGGGCGCCGTCAGTGTTCCGAAGTGATGAATACTCTCGGCTTCAACGGTAAGGCTCCCGCCTGCGGACAACACCGGACCCATCGCAGGTGCATCTCCCGGCCGGATGATTACCTCGTTTCCTGCCTGGATGGTAAAGTCAGACAGCGTTTCGGGATAGATTCTGCCTGCCTTTATCAGTATGTCGGCCTTGGTTTTGAGCAGTCCATCCCATTTGGGCACAAAATCTTGATCCCCCAGGCGGTAGAATCTTTCCTTCAGTCGAACATCCCCGGCTGCCTCCAGGGATACAGTTTCAAAACCGGTCAACAGAACACTTCCTTCCACGTCCAGAAAATCGGCGGCAAGCTGCAAAGATCCGTCTCGAGTCTCGTCCGGCCGGTTTAAGATACCGTTGTACACAGCCTGGGACGGGTATCGATCCCTGGTATTGGCGATCAGGATGTGGGGTGCCTGAAACTGGATGTGTTCATCACCCGATCCTTCAATGTGAGGCGCATCGAGGGTCAAGCGTCTTCCGATTTTCACGGCCATGGGCCCTGAAAGCGATATGCGCTGCATGCTTCTTACGGTAAGGTCGTCAAACCCCTGACCGGTAATGTCCGACAGTTGTTCGGCGGTAACCTTCAGCAGGGTGTTTTCGTTCACCCTGTTGCCGTGATGGATCGCAAGCGATCCCCCCGGCAGTCCGTCCACTTTTGAATGCCCACGCAATTCCCCTGCTAGAGACAGATTCCCTTTGTATGCCAATTCGATGCTTCCCGGAGATCCTGCCGCCTGAAACGTCGAAATCCCGCCATCCGCCGACCTCATGTACATCTCGATCGGCTCGGAGCCGGCAACATCGATGACCGAACCGGCCTGTATGTTCAGGTTGCCGCTGCTGGCAGCATTGTCATTGTTTCCAGCAGCCAGAATGACCGATCCGGCGGAACGCGATTCATACCCTGAGGGCATACCCTGAAGGATTGATTCCTTCATTGGCATATTGAACCCTGAGGCGACAATCCGGCTCTTGCTTCCAAGGACAAGATCCGCATAGGTGGCTGTAAGAGATACCTGCCCGCCCGGGGCGCGAAGGGATCCGTTCACGTCAATGCCCGGCGCGATTATCTGAATCTCTCCTCCCGGTGCCGGGTCGATCTCCGAACCGACACCGATGCTGATTCGGGCCTCGTCATTGAGTGTTTCCTGATCTATGGAGGTAAACCGGCGCTGCTGGCCGGCTTTCATCGCGATGGCGGTGGGACCTGCGCTCACAGTCATCGGATCGATATAGACATAGCCGTCAGGCCCCAATGAACCTTTTTGGCCGGCGTCGACAGAATTCACATTGAAGGGCAGACCGTATCCAGCGTTGCCTCCGCCGGGGGTCGGTGTTGCCAGTCTGGCTCGGGAGGTCTCTAGTTTTGCACCATTTTCAACATCGATGTCGAACAAGCCCACCAGTTCGATCTGGGAAAATCCGGTGCGGGCAAGACGGTCTTCAGCCAGGATTGACTTATTGGAGAGCCCTCCGGCTTCGATTTTTTCAACCACGTTCTCCCGAGTAAGGCCGCTTGAAAAAGCCGCCGCCGCCGCTTCCGAATTCTTCGCGACAACCACATTATCGGCGCTCAT
>CAZIIP010000142.1:0-8448 GCA_964539455.1 uncultured Rhodothermales bacterium | reverse complement strand
ATTTCTTCCTCGGATTTGCCACCTTTCTTCAGGTGTCGTGCATACAGGATGCCCTCCTTTTTCAGAATCGATCGGACGGTATCGGAGAGTTGCGCTCCCTGGTCGAGCCAGTAGCTTACTCTTTCGGTGTTCACAAACACGGTTGCCGGCTCGTCGGCAGCGTGATAGCGCCCGAGATCCTCAATAAAGCGCCCGTCACGCGGGCTTCGACTATCTGCTGCTACTATGGCGAAGATGGGTGTTTTTTTACGGCCCATTCTTCGCAGGCGAAGCTTTACTGCCACTTGGTTCCTTTGCTTAGTTGTGGATGTACGTACTATCTGTTCGTTATGGCCTTGGCGGCCGTAAGGCTCAGTTGAAACGCTTTTGCGGACCAAGGAGCTGGTGAATATCGGCCGACCGCCCTTTGCGCGAAAGTTTGGTCAGCGTCTTCATCATACGCTTCATCTCCTTGAACTGTTTTAAAAGTTGGTTCACATCGGATACTTCCAATCCGCAACCTTTTGCGATACGCCGGCGACGCGAACCGTTGATGACGTCCGGTTGCTGCCGTTCCTGGGGAGTCATCGAGAGCAATATCGCCTCGATATGCTTAAAAGCGTCATCATCGATATCCATGTCCGAGATTTGTCTCCCGACACCTGGAATCATTCCCAGAAGGTCTTTGATCGACCCCATTTTTTTGATGCGCTGCAGCTGCTGATAGAAATCCTCGAGATTGAAACTCTGCGACCGGATTTTCTTTTCCAGCTTCTCGGCCTGCTTCTCGTCGAACTGGTCTTGCGCTTTTTCGACAAAGGAGACTACATCTCCCATCCCCAGAATACGCTGGGCCATACGGTCCGGGTAAAAAGGCGTCAGCGCATCGAGCTTTTCACCGGTCGACGCAAACTTGATAGGCTTGTGGACCACGTAGCGGATCGACAGGGCAGCCCCACCGCGCGTATCGCCATCGAGTTTGGTCAGGACAACCCCGTTAAAATTGAGCCGCTTGTTAAACTCGACAGCCGTATTGACGGCATCCTGTCCCGTCATTGCATCTACGACGAAAAGGATTTCCTGCGGCTCTATGGCGGCTTTGATGCTCGACACCTCTTCCATCATCCGTTCGTCCACGTGCAGACGACCTGCCGTGTCGACGATAACGGTGTCGCGGACGGATTTTCGCGCTTCCGTCACCGCTTCACGCGCGACGCGCACGGCATCCTTTACAACTTCGCCGTTCTCCTCAACTGAATAAACCGGGATGTCAACGGATGCTGCAAGTGTTTTGAGCTGGTCTACCGCTGCCGGTCGATACACATCCGCGGCAGCAATCAGCGGCGCGTGTCCCTCACTTTTCAGATGCGCCGCAAGCTTCGCACAAAAAGTTGTTTTACCCGAGCCCTGTAAACCAGCCACAAGAACAACCGTTGGCGGCATCTGGGCACGCTCGATATCTTCTCGCGTTTCACCCAGCAGATCCACGAGCTCATCGTAGACGACTTTTATCAGCTGCTGCCCGGGCCGAACCGCGTTCAGCACCGATTCACCAACCGCCCGCTCCTTTACGCGCTCGGTAAAATCGCGCGCCACCTGGTAGTTGACATCCGCGTCGAGCAACGCACGACGTACCTCACGCATCGTGGCTGCAATATTCAGCTCCGTAATGCGCCCCTGCCCTCGCAGGTTCTTGAACGCCGTCTCGAGTTTGTCGGTGAGATTCTCAAACATTCCGTGGATGGGCTTTTCGGCCGATCTTCCGGGTGAAATCAAGCATCTGTACAGAAAAGATAATATACACCAATTGCCCCTGTTCTTCCAAAAAGTCGATTCTCATGTATTTTCCGGACGGTTTTGTCCACGCAAGAGGTCAATCGTTTCGACTGCATGCCGCAGATGGGGGATCACGATACTGCCGCCCACGACCAGAGCGACATTCAGTGCCTCGTCCAATTCTTCATCGGAATAACCCAGATCAACGCATTGTTTCAGGTGGTAATCGATACAATCGTTGCAGCGTAAGACGGTTGATGCGACGAGGCCAAGTAATTCTTTAGTTGCTGACGATAGTGCACCGTCTCTATATGCGGCCGAATCGAGTGCAAAAAATCGTTTGATACCGAGGTGATCCTTCTCCTCGAGTATCCTCCGGTTCAGTCTTGTGCGATAGTGTTCGAATTCAGCAATACGATCGGATTTCTTTTTCATATTCAGGTCGAATGGCGACACTAGAGGGCAGTTGTTCGATCTTGATGATGAATGATAAACGTAAATGACCATCACAAGCTCCAAGCGCAAGCTGAGGCAAAGGTATCTCGCATTGCGGAGTGCTATCGACCCGGCTGCCTATCACAGAAGTAGTTGGCGGATTTGTGAACGTCTGCTCGAGTTGCCCGAGGTGAGGCAATCGGAAACGGTACTCTCGTATTGGCCGCTTACCGATCGGCGCGAGGTAGACATCCGGCCACTCAACCGTTGGTTGCTAAACGGCGTCGGTCGGCTGCTGCTTCCGGTGATCACTCCGTCCGACGCGCCGGAGGCACGGGAAGTGATGGTCGCAAGACGACTCTTACGAGAGTCCGATCTTGTACGGAGAAAGTGGAATCTGATGGAGCCGTCTTACGGAGCAGCGATGCTTCCCGTCGACATCGATCTCGTTCTTGTTCCGGCGGTCGCCGTCGATCGACGTGGTAACCGTCTTGGCTACGGAAAAGCATTCTATGATCGCTTCCTGCGCGAATCGGAAGCGTACACGATCGGCATCGTCTTCGATATCTGTGCACCGGAGCGACTGCCGGCTGAAAAACACGATGTTCTGTTGCACGCCCGGATAACCGAGAAGAGAATTGATCGCTTTCTTTACGTGCAACCTGATCCCTGATCGGGCGTAAAGCGATAACATATCATTTATTTCTTTTGCACATGAGCTCCCGCACACGACAACGACAGCAGACGCTTGATGACCAACTGACATCTGAAGATCTGGACTTCGAGTTCAGAGATTCGGACGAGTTGGCTGACATTTCAGAGGAGGATATCGAGGCGTTTCTCGAGGACCAGGAGGAAGAGAAGGAACCAGGCTTCTGGAATTTGCCGACGATTGCCGGTCTCTCCATCATCACGGTGGGGATCGCCTATGTGCTGCAGGAAATGGGACTGTGGGCCGGCTTCGATATTTCCGTACTTGCCAATGCACTCCCCTGGCTGGCCGGAATACTCATCATACTCATGGGTTTCGGCGTCTTGAACTGGAAGCCCAGGAAGAAGAAACGTGTCAAGCGAACCCGCAAAGAGGCGACGGTCAGCGAGCATGCAAAACCCGATCGCAACCTCGTCGTCGAGGAAATCGAAGTCAAAGGCAGACTCAAGGAGAAGAAGTCGAAGAAGAAGCTCCAGCGCTCGGAATTGAATAAAAAGGTCTTCGGCGTGGCCGGTGGCATCGGCGAGTACTTTGGAGTGGATCCGACACTCATTCGAATCGCATTTGTCGTTGCCGTCATTTTCGGTTTTGGTGCCGCCATTCCTATTTACATTCTTCTTGCCATTATCCTTCCCAAGCGGGAGGGATGGCAGGGAAGCAAGGGGCCCAGGCAACGCAGAGAGGAACGCATCACGATCATCCGCGAGCAGCCCTGACTGAATTACGGCGTGATCACCGTCAATCGGGTATGCTGCCGGCGATAGCGGTGTGCATTTTCTCCGGCTGCACATGTTTTTTTACGGCTTCCGCCACTTCTTCGGGTTGGAGCGCAAGCACCTCCTCGGGGAACCGCACCAGATAGTCGGCTCCCAGATCCCGCTCTATGCTGTACAGCAGCGTGCTTACGGCAGCAGATGTGGTCGATTGCCGTACCTTGAATGATCCGGCTATCGTTTGCTGAGTACGTGCCAGTTCCTCGGTTCCGATACCCTCCACCAGGAAGTCGCGCAGCACTCCGCGCGTGGCATCGCAGCCTTCCCGTAGTTTTTCCCTGCTAAGCGTCACCGATACCTGAAAATGCCCGTTGTAGTGTGGTTCCACACCTCTCATTGACGCACCGATCCCATAGGTTAATCCCATTTCATCACGGACGGTACGCATAAGACGCGCGGAGAAATTCCCCCCCAAGGCATAAAGCGCTGCAAATAGCGGCAGATAATCTGAATCGCTTCGTCGCAGTGCAAGCACGTGTCCCATACACACATCCAGATTATCGCGTTCTTCGATTGCGATCTCACGCGTCGCCCGCTCGCTCATCACCGCATCTTTCGGTGCGTGCCGTTCCTCCTCCCGTTCCGGCCAATCCGATAGGCCTTGCTGAATCGTTTCGTCGACCATTCCCGGTACGATGTCACCGCCAATGACCAGATTCCTCACTCCCGTTGCAACTCGGTTTTCGTAATAGGCCCGAACCTCCTCTGCTCCCACCTCGGATAGTCGTTCGATCTCCTTCGACAGTTCGAATGCGTAATTAGGATGTCCCGGCCGATACAGGCTCTGGGCCAAAGCGATGGAAGCCCGATGGCCGGTATTATGCATGGCGCGTCGAAGCGCAGCCACGAGCTTTGTCCTTTCCTTTTGGACTTCCTCCGTATCGAACGATGGCTCCCGGAGGATCTCGATCATGAGACCCATCACGTCCGGCACATCCTTTTTCAGTGCCTGGCCGCCGAATACTATACGGTCGGCATCCGAGCGAAAGGTCAGCCGTGCCCCCCGATTCTCCAGAAAATTTCCAATAGCAAACCGATCACGTCGTGTGGTGCCCTTGTCAAGTGCACGAACGGCCAGTTCCTGCAATATTTCGTCACCCCCCGCAAAATCGGGTGCCGTTGTTACGGATCCTTGCCAAGAAACCACTTCGTTGACCGGCATAGGCAAATAGTGTATGGTCACCGAACCAAGTATGCGTTGCAACGGGATCATATTCATACAGAGATCGTGGCGCTGTTTTTTGAATCTTGGGCCATGCAGAGTCATACCGGTACGTACCAGCCCGATGTGGATTGCTCCTCGCGCAAAAACTCCGCAGCTGCCTTCCGGATATCCTCACAGCCGATGCGCTCCAAACGTTCCACGTATTCAGAGTAGAGCCGCCAATCGCCGGTTGCTATCGCCTCGTTCAGTTGCGCCGCAATGTTGTAGGGTCCGTCCCGCTCATAGGCTTCCTGGGCCCTGATCATCGCAAGAGCCCGGTTTCGCTCCTCCTCCGTTACGCCCTCCTGCACGACGGACGCCCACTCGTTGCGGATTTGCTCCTCGACGAACGCGTGCTCTACATCCGGCGCCAGCAACGCATAGGCTATGAACAAACCGGGATCACGCAGTCGAAACGATGACGCGCCGACCGATGTAGCATACCCACGGTCGGTTAGCGACTTATGCAAGCGGCTTCCTCTGCCCAAAGCCAGAATGCGCGCCAGCAAATCGAGCGCATCGGATCTGCCGTCGCGTCCGTGAGGCATCTTGCAGGCAATCATGACCGCTCCCAGCTCCCCGGCTCTCTTCACCTCCACAGACCGTCTCCCCTGCTGTCGCGGCTCCTCCGTAACGGAGTGATTCAGCGGATGCGGGGCACGAGGGATAGGACCGAAATGACGCACGATCCGTTGAAGAGCCTCCGACACCTCAAAGCCCCCGATAACGGAAATGGTTGCATTGTCCGGCCAGTAGAACGTGTCATAAAATTTCTTCAGATCCTCCGGCGTCAGTTTCTCCACCTCCCGGCGCCATCCGATGGTGGGATGTCGATACGGATGTGCGACATAGGCCATGCTCCACACCATCTGGTATAACTTTCTAAGCGGTTCATTCTCTCCCCGGTCCAGTTCATTCAGAATAACCGTTCGTTCGCTCTCGACATCCTCGGCGGCCAGCAGAGCGTGCCTCATTCGATCGGCTTCTATGTCCATTGCCAAATCGAGGTAATCGGACGGCAAAACGGAGTAGTAATTCGTGCGATCGAGCCAGGTGCTCGCATTTACCTCAGCGCCCACCGATTGCAGCATGTGAAATATGGACGTGCCCCGACGATGATTGTACCGTTCGGTGCCCTTGAACATCAAGTGTTCAAGGAAGTGCGTGGCACCCGTCAGGCCGGTTCCCTCGTTTCTGCTACCGACGTGGTAGGTTACCATGAATGCTGCAACGTCTATCGCTTGCTGTCGATACAACAATATTTCCAGTCCATTCTCTTCAAGCAGGAAAGCGTCAATACCGCCCGCCGAGGTGACGTACCGAATGCCTTCCGGAAGGTGTGATGGTTGCATGGGGATTCCGGCCTTTCGTTCGACTTCCGTCTGCTGGATGATACCGGTTTAACGGCAGCTTGGGTCGCTGTTTACTTCATTTCAACGCAATGGTGCCGGCCGGAGGCGGTTCGATTGCAGCCACATGTTCCAAACTTTGGCCTGTTCACGCTAACCGATTGGCCGCTGGTGCACGTAAAATTCGACCGATATAGGTGCGAGGAGCGAAGTTTGGTTATTCCAAATGAGAAACGAGCAATGCCGAACAGTCGAATTTCATGCGCAACCCTGTGGGCTGGGGCTCTTTTTCCATCTATCGTCGTCAGCAATCGCTCAGGTTGCGTTGCTACATAGCGCTCTTGCTCCCTTGCTACATGAAAAAAGAGCCTCCAGCAGCAATCAACCGGTTAGTGTGCACAGGCCCTAGCAAGATGGATCCGCTGACGGTGGTCGGCGTTCCCGTTATTCCGGTTTGTTCGTGAGAGAGCCGGCTACGCCGTTTTTCAAGCAATCGCCCAACCATTCCCGTGCATACTCCCCGCTCGGTTCTCGTAACAGGCGGTGCCGGTTTCATCGGCACCAACTATCTGTTGCACATGGTACCACGGTATCCAAATGTACGGTTCGTAAACCTCGACTTGCTGACCTACGCGGGCAATCTCACCAATCTTGAAGCGATTTCCAATGCGGAGAATTACGCATTCGTAAAGGGTGACATTGCTGACCGACCGCTCGTCGGTGAGTTGTTTGCGACGTACGGCTTCACCACCGTGGTTCACTTTGCGGCCGAAAGTCACGTCGATCGATCCATTGACGATCCGCTTTCTTTCGTACGAACGAACGTACTTGGAACGGCCACGTTGCTCGATGAAGCCAGAAGGAGATGGAACCGAGAAGATGAAACCGGACGCTACCGCTTTCACCACATCTCTACAGATGAAGTTTTCGGCAGTCTGAAAACCAAAGGCTACTTTGACGAGACCACACCGTACGATCCTCGCTCACCGTACTCCGCCTCCAAGGCGTCTGCCGATCATCTGGTTCGCGCCTACGCCCATACCTACGGTCTTCCGGTCGTGCTCTCCAACTGCTCGAATAATTACGGACCATACCAGTTTCCCGAGAAACTGATACCGCTTATGGTCGCAAACGGTCTGGAGGGCAAACCGCTGCCCGTATACGGCCGCGGCGAGAATGTACGCGACTGGATCCACGTATCCGATCACTGCAGAGCGTTGGAAGTTATAATGCGGCGAGGAGCCTCCGGTGAAACCTACACGGTAGGTGGACGGTGTGAACAGTCCAATTTGTCGATCGTGGAGCATCTTGCCGATCTGATCGACGAGTTTACCGGTAAGTCGCCGGGCACGACGCGACGACGGATAACGTTTATCGCGGACAGACCCGGACACGACTATCGCTATGCCATTGATTGCACGAAAATTGAAGACGAGTTGGGGTGGGCACCGGTATATTCGCTCGATCGCGGATTACGGGAGACCGTGCGCTGGTACATGGAGCACCGGGCCTGGCTTGAAGCGGTACGCGACGCAAGCTATCGCAGTTATTATGACAAGCATTATGGAGCGACAGATGCCGACCGGGCGCCTCCATTGCAAGAGAAGAAATCATGACAGTTGATCGTCAGCCGCAACTGAAAGGCGTCGTCCTGGCAGGCGGCACGGGAAGCAGACTGCATCCCCTCACCAAGGTCACCAACAAACACTTGCTTCCGGTAGGCAGGTATCCGATGATTTATCATCCACTTATGCGGCTCAAGCGAGCGGGGATTCAAAAAGTTGCCGTCGTGACCTCGCCTGAGCACATGGGGGACGTCGTTAACCTGCTCAGCTCAGGAAGGGATTTCCGCCTCGAACTCACCTATCGCGTACAGGACGAACCCGGAGGCATCGCGCAAGCGCTGGGTCTGTGTGAAACTTTCGTCGGGGACGATCCCCTGCTGGTCGCCCTGGGTGACAACATTCTCGGCAGCGACATCGTGCATGAGGCCAAGGCCTTTATGGCTCGTTTTACGGAAGACCTCCGGGCCGCGCGGGTGTTGCTCAAGGAGGTGAAGGACCCGGAACGTTACGGGGTTCCGCGATTGAAAGATGAGCGAATCGTCGAGATTATCGAGAAACCGAAAAACCCTCCCTCCAACTATTCCGTAACGGGGATCTATTTTTTCGACCCCGGAGTGTTCGATATCATCCGCGGTCTAAAACCGAGCGGCAGAGG
>CAZIIP010000141.1:0-8497 GCA_964539455.1 uncultured Rhodothermales bacterium | reverse complement strand
GATGCAAGAAATCGGGCCCTGTCGATCTACAACGACTTCAAAAATCGCGGTTAAATAGAAAGAATTGCCGGCACATTTCGTTACCCCTGTGCCGTTTGTCGCGTTTCGCATATTTTGGGCATCACCACTCGTACCCATCGCAATGTCTTTTACCATCGCCGAGAACGATGAATCGCATAGTAACATCAGGTCTTTTGGCCATACTACTTTTTTCAACCGTAACGATGGCCCAACAAACGCAGAAACCCATTTTGCATGGCCGGCATTGGGTAGCCATTACCGGAAAACCGCTGGCGGCTACCGCCGGAGCCCGCATTTTTAACGATGGCGGAAATGCCGTCGACGCCGCCTGCGCCATGCTGGCGGCTACCTCTACCATGTGGGACGTCCTGGGATGGGGAGGTGAAACGCAGGCACTGATCTATAATCCGAAAACCGGGCGTGTGATCGGTATCAATGCGCTCGGAGTCGCACCGAGCGGTGCCACCGTCGACTTCTATAAGGAACAGGGTATGGAATACCCGCCTGAATTCGGTCCGCTCGCCGCCGTAACCCCCGGAACACCGGGCGGCCTGTTGGTAATGCTGGCCGAGTTCGGAACGATGAGTCTCGAGCAGGTCCTCGCTCCCGCCATCGAGATGGCCGAAGGCTATCCCATTGAAGCCGGTGCCGCCGAAAGTATCGAACGCTACAAAGACCACATTCGAGAGTGGCCATACAGCGCAGAAGTATTTCTTACTCACCCGGGAGAGGAGCGGGAAGCACCTTATCCAGGGGAAATCTTCGTACAGTCGAACCTCGCGTCGACCCTCAGAAAACTGGTAGCCGCCGAGCAGGCCACCTTGAGTGAGGGAAATGACAGAAAAGCGGCGATATACGCTGCATACGACCGCTTTTACAATGGTGACATTGCCGAAGAATTTGTGCGGGGCGTTCAGGAGCAGGGCGGGCTGATCACCATGGAGGACCTGGCGAACTGGCAGGTCTATCTCGAGGAACCGGTCACGACCACCTACAAGGACTACGAGATCTACAAACTTACCACCTGGGTGCAGGGCCCCGTGATGCTCCAAGCGCTGAATATGCTCGAACAGTTTGAATTGAAGCGTATGGGGTACAACTCGAGCCAGTACATCCATACCCTTTATCAGGCAATGAATCTGGCGTTTGCAGATCGCGATTTCTATTACGGTGATCCGTATTACCCCCCCGAAGAACCCATACAGGGCCTGCTGTCAAAGGCATACGCACAGGAGCGTTTGAAAAACTTCGACCCGGAGAAAAACAATCCGGACATCGGACCGGGGGATCCGTACCCCTTTCAAGGCGAGAACAATCCGTACCTGAATCTGCTGGAGAACTGGGGCTCCGCCTCCGTCTCCGATCCTGCCGACGATGAGGCGTTCGAGCGTGGATTCAAAGCGGGGACCACTTCCATTCAGGCAGCCGACGAAGACGGCTGGATCGTCTCCGTAACGCCCAGCGGAGCCTGGATTCCTGCCGTAATCGCCGGTGAAACCGGCATCGGTTTAAGCCAGCGTATGCAGAGCTTTGTTCTGAACGACACGCTGAATCCGTTCAACCTCGTTGAGCCCGGCAAGCGGCCGCGCTCAACCCTGACACCCGGCATGGCCTTCAAGGCGGGCAGGCCGTACGTTTCATTCGCCGTGCAGGGAGGCGATACCCAGGATCAGAATCTGCTCCAGTTCTTTTTGAACATGGCCGAGTTCGACATGAACGTCCAGGAAGCCGCGGAAGCCCCGAACATCACGAGCTACCAGATGCGCAGCTCGTTTGGTGCGCACGAATCACAACCCGGCAGATTGACACTCAACTCCGCCGTCCCCCCCTGGGTACGAAGTGACTTGCGGAATATGGGATATACCCTGGATTTCAGCGAGCGAACCTCCGGACCGATCAATGCAATCTATTTCGACCATGAGCATGGCACGCTATGGGGCGGCTCGAGCAACCATGGGGATGATTACGGTATTGCCTGGTAACCCGGGCATCCGCATTATCGGGCCGCAGGTCCCCTATAGGTAAACGGCAGACGCGAAGCTATTCGGATCAGAACGGCAGGTCTCGTTTCAACCCGATCTGAGGAGCCTCCGTCCTGCCACCATATTCTATTCAGACCGAGGTCGGCAGACAGCCACCACCACCGGTGAGACTGATGGCGAATGCGAACACCGGCACGCGCCGTAGTATGCGGACCACCGTAGTCGAAAACATCGTCCGATTCAGGATGCTCCTCCGCTATTCCGGTGCGTTCCCCCTCCCGAAGCAGCGTGACATACGGAGAAACATCCAAATCCAGACCCATGCCCACTTCGTATAGGGAGGCCCCGGCCATCACCTGCCAGAAATCCTTATAGGGCGCTCCAATCCCACGTAAGAGATAGACCATGTGTACGGCAGGGTGCGACGCACGATAGGAGCGCGAAGACACCGTGCGGGCTGCCAGTTCGACCTCAACGTGCCGATTGTACAAGTACCGAGCGGACCCCGCCGCCGCCATGACCGTCCGCCCGTCCCCGTCCTCACGCGACGGCTCCAGACCCATCTCCGCATAGAATGCTGCGGCACCGGGTTGCCACGAGATCTGAAGGCCGGTCAACGAATGGACGAACCGTTGGTCCGCTTCCAATTCCGTCGTGAGCAGCGCCTGTGAAAACGGCACCAGAACGGTTGCAGGCGGCCGGCGAGACGAATGGCTCACGACAACCGTTTGTACGACACCGATTCCGAAGCTTGCGTTTGGTCTCCAGTGAAACCGGTTTGCCACCAGCAGGCGTTTGATACTTCCGGCAAGAACACCGAAGGCTGTCGGACCTGTCGATCTGTCCCCTGCGCGTCCGTTGAACGTTCCATCCAGTTCCACGCTGTCGAGCACGCCATAAACCGCCTCGAAACGCAGGCGACGGCTGCCTACACGCAGTTGCAGAAGGTCGAAGGGTTCCGGATTGTCGCTGAGGATGGTTGATTTGACACCGACGGGAGACCACTGAACCGCATACCGCCCCAAGTATACCTGCCAGTTCGGGTATCTCAAGCCGACATAGCTATCCTCATTGCGCACCATCCACCGCAAGGCCGCATCGAGTGCGTCGGGATCGCGTATCTGAAAAAGATCATGTCGCGCCCCTACCTGCGCCACCGCCCGATGTGCATCGACAAACAAACGCAAGCCTATCCGGGACCACGCCTTCACGGGTCCGCCTCCGTCACGCATAACATCTTGCCGGCGGCTCCGTGAGGCGATACCACCTAAATCGGCTTCCAGACCGGCGAATTCCGAACGGTCACCGGACGACCGCGGCGCCAATGACTGCATCAGCCGGTCTATCCACCGCTTCTCTACATTCGTGAGGAGGGACCTGTCCAGGCGCGTTAATTCGCGCGTGACCTCTCCCGCCGAATACGGCAACGAGGCCGGATCCAGTCCGGGAAGCAAGCCGCGGCGTTGCAGACGTCCCACATAGACCGTCGTCCAGTCATCAACAGGCAGCAACCGGTTGGGCTGCGCTGCGAGTTCCCCAACCGGAACCGCCGCAAGCAGGCAGTAGAGCCATATGGTGCGTGCGGTCCCGGTCATTCTTTTTCCGAAGTCCCGTAATCGAACAAAAACCACCGCCACAATGCCGCAGCCGCTTCCCGCCTGCGCGCAATCGACGAATCGTCTCCCGAAAACCGCTGTTTAAGTCCAAAAAAAAGATCACGCAAGAAAAAACCGGCAATTCCCATCATGCGATTTGCCGCAACCAGTGCACCGGAATGATGCCGCTTCAGGTACGCGAGTGCCGACCGCTGGTGCATCAAGTGATACGCAACCGGTGCATCCTTCGTGCTCGCGCCTCCGTAGTGCGTGATGACGGCATCGGCACAGAGGTAGTTTTTGTATCCGGTGTTCTTCATCGCCAAGCACAACTCCCTTTCCTCGGCGTACATGAAATACGAGGGATCCCAGCCACCCGCTTCATCGAATCGCTTACGGGTAACGGCAAGGGCACACCCCTTCACAACGTCGACTTCCCTGCTTTCCTCTCTCGCGTGTGGCGAACCGTTTCGGAGTGCAAAGTAATACCGCATCAACCGTATAAAAGAAGGGAACGAGGCGGTGCTCGCCTGAATGGAGCCGTCCGCATTCAGGACGAGCGGTCCGACGGCACCCGCGTCCGCTGTGTGGCAAACAAACCGGTACAGCGATTCGACTGCGTTACCGTGTGACACGGTATCGGGATTCAGAAACAGCAGTACCTGCCCCGTTGCGCAAGCCGCACCCTGGTTGTTGGCGGCCGAAAATCCCTGATTCGACGCATTCTCAATAACCTTCACAGGTAGCGGGCCCTCCGGAGGAAATGCGGCCGGCAATCGCCTCGCACTCCCGTCGGGTGAGTTGTTGTCGACGACGATCACTTCCGACGCGAGGTCTCCGCACGCGGCCAGGGCGCTGGCTACCGCCTCACGGGTCATCGTGAAAGTGTTGTAACTAACGATGATGATCGATACGTCCATGGATTGCTACGCCGCGGATTGCGCGTACAAATCGGCACTGCGGTGGCCGGCTCCCCATTTTTGTGCCAATCCATTGATCATGCCTGCCATAATGGCCATCATGAGCGTCGCATCGGCAATCAGAAACGGGTTCGAGGTGTTCGCAACCAGCGTTTCCGCTGAAAGGCAAACGGCACCGGCCAGGGCGGCAAAACGTACCGCGCGGGGCAACGAGCGTTTCTTGAACAGCCGGAAACCGTTCACGATCGAGATTCCCCACCAGACGAGCATGGCCCCAAGTCCGGCGATGCCGAATTTGTACCACAGCGAAATGTAACCGTTATGGATAAAGGTCCAGTCCCTTGTCAGCTTGTAGATCACGTTGTAGTACCGGTACGGCGTACCCATTCCGTAGCCGAGGACGGGATTTTCTTTCACGTATTCCCAGACCTGCCGGGTCTCGTAGAACCGGTTCACAAGTGAAATGTCTTCCGTCGTGGCGGTAGCGAGTGACGTAAACCGGTCCACCACGCCGACGATCATCAGTTGAACAAATGCGGGATACAGCAACCAGCCAAGGAGCAGAAATCCGCCCAACCCGATGGCCACCAATCCGACAATCTGTCCCTTTTTCTTCCACTCTACGAACAGAAACAGCAGCAACGCACCGAGCAGAAAAGATGCCCAGTAGGCACGGCTCTGGGTGATGACGAGTCCGGCAAACGATATGAGAAAGGCGCCGGCAAGCACCAGACGCTCGCGAACGCGTGTTGCATAGACCAGCAGTGTCAGCCCGAACAGCGACGCCATCATTAATATGACTTCGTTGAGCGCAATTCTACCCTGCGTGACTTCCCACAGATATTCCGCCTCTCCCAGTGCTCTGCGAAAAATGAACAGGTTCCGAACGGCTACGAAGAGCGCGAACCAACCGATGAGCAGCCCAATGCGCCGGAGTGCCTTCGGATCGCGACGAACCGCCTCCTTGACGGGAAAATAAAAGAGGATCATCGATAGCGTCAGCGCTTCACCCACCATTGCATCAGGCCGGGCATTGAAGGCCGCGCTTGCGAAAAGCGTGAAAAGCACCAGGGCGAGAAAAATCGCCAGCGCAATATCGGCTACACCCGTCAGTTGCCGGTCGCGGAGATATACGACGCGTGAAATCCACCAGACGACGAGAAAGCCCAGAAATAGTATGCCGTACAGCACTTCCTCTATCTGGATGCCTTCTTGGTGTGACGCAATGGCAACAAATCCAAACAGGACGAAATACAGTGCCCGGGGCATCCGGGACAACATCCAGAGCGCGGCCACCGATGCGATCATGGCGACCGGAACATAAATGATCGCACCCTCGAGTTGCCAGGCGGCAAGTGCCAACACCAGCAACGCCACAAAGAGCGATAGCACAAGCAAGTAGTGGCCCCAGCGATAGGCCTGAACCGGTTCGATGGATCGGGCACGTGCCATCTTCAACTCCGGTCAAGCGCTTCGTTCAGCCGGCCGATAATATCCGTGTGTCTCCTGTTCCACCAATCCGCCGGCAGTGAATAGCCGAACACCAGTAAGAGCGCGGACAATACGGTAGACAGTACGATGCGTGTGCGTCTGGGCTGCGCGCGTAGAACCGGTACCCTTGCCGAGTCGAGCACCTGCACCGCGGTCGTCTGACGCAACTCATCGTATCGCGCCTGCTCCAGAAGGGGCCGGGCAACCTCAACCACCGCCGATTCGACAAGTACATCCTGAAGATGCTCCGCATACCGACGTGCCACGTCCGGAAGGCTGTCCATTGATACGGGCATCAGGTCATCGGCTCCTGCCGCAAGCCGGCGTTCTATCGCGCGCGCCGCCCGCACGCGCTGGTAAGCGTCGCGGACCTGCGGGTTTTCCTCGCCGTAGTCGAGCTTGAGCGCCTCGTAGGATATTTCGGACAGCAAAGCCTCACTCCGATATCCGGCAACCATCTCGAGATACGCTCTCGTCTGCGACTCCAGTTCGATAATGCCGTGGCGATTTTGAAACACCCGCATGGAATCGCGCGCAGCCGCCAAAGCCGAGTCGGCTGCATGAACCTGACGTTCGATGTAGGTCCGAAGGGATCGGGCATGTGCAGACATAAGCCCGGCATTACGGTCATTCAGTTTCTCCACAAATGCGTCCGCCATATCGGCCGCTCGTCGAGGCGATTCGTCGAGCACGCTTATTTCGAGATATTCAAGTCCCATATCTACCCGGAAATCCACGAATCCCCGAAGCACTTCGACCGCCCTGCCCTCCGGATTATCGGCATCCTCGAGATCATAGACGGCGGCCAGATCGAAGGCATCCACCATCTCCTCCATCATGCTGTGGCTTTCGAGAATGGCCATATAGCGCGTGTAGTCGCCGATTCCTCCGCCCAGGAGTGCGGCGGCGGCCGACCCGACATCTCCAAGGAGCGCGGACAGAGCTCCGTCACCGGACGAACCGGGACGAACAACGGTTGTGGACGCCTTGTAGCGCACGGGTAGCAAAAAGCTCACCACGAGCGATACGATCAGGGCCAGTACGAGTACGGCCGCAGCAAGTCGCCTGCGTCTCCATACGGCCCGCATTCCGGTCCATACGACCGAGGCCGACTCAACCGGTTGCCGTTCTTCCGAGTGCATGTGAACCTGGTAATAAAAGCGTCCTGTAGTTGTTTGCCTTTCCCCGGCATTCGTCGCCAAGATACCGCAACCATCCGAGATTGCCTTTTGCAGCGTGTCGCCCGCCTGCTCCGGTATCCTTCATCGGCGGCGGCTCCATATGATCGATCCGATTACCCAGACGGCAAAGCTCGCCGCCAACACGATTCTGCCCCAATCGGTTGCCCAGAGGGTGCCGCTGATCCATAAAAGGATGAAGACCACCACCGGAGCCAACACCAGCCATGCCAGGACCCGAAATATCCTGCGTTTCATAGGCGTTCAATGAGCAACAGAAACGGCGGCAGGTTCTTTTGATTGATGAATTCGTACCGCATCACTTCATACGCCTGTTGATCGAGCGTCCCGGCCCACCGGTCTACAGCCTCCGCTTCCTGTCGGCCTCCCGGATGGCCGCGGTATGCGACAATCGAGACGATGCCACCGGGACGAATCATACTTGCCGCTAACCGGACACCGGCGATCGTGGTTTCCACTCTGGTGACAACCCGCTTGTCTCCACGCGGCATGTACCCGAGATTAAACATAGCCGCAGCAATTTTTCCGTGATGGTCCACGTCGATGTGACGATCCATCTTTTCATGACCGGCCTTAATGAGTCGCACCTGCGCGTCAAGCTTGTTCTTCTTGAGCAAATAGGCCGTTGTATCCAGCGCGAGTTGCTGGATATCGAACCCGAAAACGCTCCCTCTCGGACCTACGCATTCCGCCAAGAACCTTGTATCATGGCCGTTACCGACGGTGGCGTCGACAACGATGTCTCCGACCTGCACTACACGTTTGACCAAAGAATGGGCTGCCTGAAGGATGGATTCCATGCTGCAATTTATCACGCAACGCCGCGCACACAAATGGCATGTGGCGATATAGACCGTTGAACACACAACGGACTATCTTGTGTCAACCCGAAAACCGATCAACATGTCCCTTCAAGACCCGCTTGCGGTAACCCTGTCCGGTCCTGCCGCCGACAGTTATCCCGTATACTTCCATCCGATCGTACGTTTGCCGCGGCTGATGCTGGACCACCATCTACGCCTGGGCACATGTCTCGTGGTAACCGACGAACGGGTTGCGGTACACTATATCGACCTCCTCATGGAAGCCATGCAATCCTGCGGATGGCGGCCGGCAGTGTTCCGTGTCCCTTCAGGTGAGCGGTCCAAGAGCAGTCAGATGCTGCAATCGATCCTTGATTGGGCGCTGGAGCACGGAATCGATCGTAAAACGCCGCTCGTCGCATTCGGTGGAGGTGTGGTCGGCGATCTGGCCGGATTTGCCGCCTCGATCCTGCTCCGCGGGCTCCC
>CAZIIP010000140.1:0-8510 GCA_964539455.1 uncultured Rhodothermales bacterium | reverse complement strand
CCAGCCTGAAAAGGGCATCCGCCGCATAGAAATTTGCGAGATTACCGTCTTTGACCGAACCGTACTTGTCGGCAATTTCAAGCAAACCCGGGGCTTCCGCAGTACCGTCGAGCGCCTGCCGGTACTGCCCCTGCTCATACAGACGCACGATACCACCGAGCAATTCCGCCGCTTTCTCGCCCTGACTTTGTCGCCAAAATGAAAAACCGATACCGGCAAATATCACAATTAGAAGCACGACTGCAGCACCGATAAGATAGTTACGGTAGTTTTCATACAGTGCTTCCAGCCTCGCAAAGCCCGATACAACCGCGTCCTGCCGCAACTCTTGACGGCGGGTAATCTTGCGCGGCGCCTTCAACATCGGCATGGGCGAACCTCTCTTAAAAACAGGTGTTGGGTGAATGTGATAAAGCAATAGTGCTTTTACTACAGAACTGTAAATTACGGAACCTTGAATGAAACTTCTACCACTCCCCGGTAGCGGTTCCCTGGTTGTTCACATCATTTTTACCACATAAATGTCAGAAATTTGTTTTCTTAAATGTCTTGAACGCGGTTGGCACCAACTCGCACGAATCTTCGGATTTGTGCCCTTTATTGCCGTTACCGTAGGATGACAACTCCAACCCAAAAAGCATAACGCACATGGCCATCAGAATCGGCATCAATGGATTTGGAAGAATCGGACGGCTGGTCGCTCGGGCAATATTTGAACGCGGGTCCTCCGATTTCGATCTAATTGCAACCAATGACCTCACCGACGCCAAAACCCTCGCCCACCTTTTCAAGTACGATTCCGTGCATGGAAAATTCCCTGGCGACGTTTCGGTTGATGGCAGCGATCTCATCATCAATGGCGACCGGCTGAAAGTTCTCAGTGAGCGCGATCCTTCCAATCTCCCGTGGGGCGATCTCGGTTGTGACGTCATCGTCGAGTCTACGGGCATCTTCCGCTCGCGCGAGAAGGCGGCCCTCCACCTGGAAGCCGGAGCAAAAAAGGTAGTGATTTCCGCTCCTGCAAAAGGTGAAGTAGACGCAACGGTCGTACTCGGTGTCAACGATGATGTCCTGACGGGCAGCGAGGAGGTGGTCTCGAATGCCAGTTGCACGACCAATTGCCTGGCTCCGATGGTTAAGGTGCTGGATGAAAGTTTTGGCGTCGATCGGGGCTACATGACGACCATTCATGCCTATACGGCGGATCAGAGCATTGTGGACGCCCCGCACTCGGATCTTCGCCGGGCGCGTTCGGCCGCGGTGAACATGATCCCAACCACAACTGGTGCGGCAAAGATGGTTGGAATAGTTCTTCCGCATCTTAACGGAAAACTTGACGGTTATGCGGTCCGCGTACCCACCGCGAACGGTTCGCTCACCGACCTTTCGGTGATGCTGAAAAAAGAGGTGTCTGCAGAGGAGATCAATGCCGCTATGAAAGCCGCTGCAGAAGGGGCCCTCGCGGGTATTCTTGAGTTCAGTGACGAGCCGCTGGTGTCCACAGACATTATTCACAATCCGCATTCCTGCATCTTCGATTCACTAATTACCTCAACCTCCGGAGCGATGGCGAAAGTCGTCGGCTGGTACGACAACGAGTGGGGTTATTCGAACCGAACGGTGGATCTCATCAAAAAGATGGTGGACTAATCCCGAACACGATCCTTCAGGGGGAGTTCGAGCGCATGCTCGTTCTCCCCCTTTTTTTTGACCCAACACCATGAAGTGATGAAACCTCGCACGATTGAAGAACTCAACCTGTCCGGCAAGCGCGTTCTGGTCAGGGTCGACTTCAACGTCCCGCTTAAAGACGGGCCGGACGGCGGACGTGTCGTATCCGATGATAGCCGTATCAGAGCGGCGCTACCCACCATTCAGCGCATTCTTTCTCACGGCGGCATAGCAATACTCACGAGCCATCTCGGTCGGCCCAAGGGAGAGGCAAAGTCGGAGCTTTCCTTGCGGCCAGTGGCCGATCATCTCTCTGGGTTGCTTGAGAGGCCCGTACACTTCGTTCCGGAGACGATCGGCTCTTCCGCAACCGACGCCGTTGCAGGCGCCGAAACCGGGGACGTGATTCTTCTCGAGAATACCCGATACCAAGGCGAGGAGAAGAGTAACGACCCTGCGTTTGCCGAGGAGCTTGCGAAACTTGGTGAGGTCTACGTGAACGACGCCTTCGGCACCTCACACCGTGCGCATGCCAGCACGGAGGGTGTTGCCAGGCATTTCGAGGAAGCCGGCATGGGCTATCTTCTCGCGAAGGAGGTTGCGTATCTTTCCCGTCTGCTTGACTCGGCCGACCGGCCATTCATAGCCGTGCTTGGCGGTGCAAAGGTATCGGATAAGATCCCGGTGATCGAGGCGCTTCTTCAGCGCGTCGACAAGCTGCTGATCGGTGGTGCTATGAGCTATACGTTTTTGAAGATGCTCGGGCAACCGGTCGGTCTGTCCAAAGTGGAAGATGACAAGCTTGATATTGCCAAACGACTCTACGAGGACGCTGCTGGACGGCTATTGCTGCCGTCGGATCACCTTGTAGCCGCCTCGTTCGACAATGACGCTGAGCGCAGGGAAGTCACTGAAATACTGGATGACTTCATGGCGCTCGATATCGGTCCGGCAACGCTGGCCTCCTATCAGCAAGAAATTCTTGCTGCGAGAACCGTTGTTTGGAACGGCCCCATGGGAGTATTCGAAATGCCCAACTTTGCCGGCGGAACGATAGGTGTAGCGAAAGCCCTCGGTCAGGCAACCGACAAAGGTGCGTTGACAGTAGTAGGCGGTGGCGATTCGGTGGCGGCCATCGTTCAGGCAGGGCTCGCCGACACTGTGAGCCACGTCTCCACCGGAGGAGGCGCGATGCTTGAATTTCTCGAAGGGAAAACCCTGCCCGGAATTGCGGCGCTCACGTCGTAGGATTCACCGCTGCGGGATCGAACCGACCCGCATCCGGTACATAATACCCGCCTCCCGAACGTGACTTTATGCTGACGGTTAGGGAGGCGTATTTTCCGTAACGTTTGATTGATAACGATATTCGGCACGCTGCGATGCGCGGGACCTTCGTGCTACACGCGTCAGGCCCGAGCATTGAAATGCCCTGACGATTCGTATCGGGATCTATTTACCCTCGCAGATCCGGTCGGCATTCTCAGGGATGACGGATGACGGCCAATTCCTAGGCGATGATCTATACGAAGGCCGAACAGATTGACTTTTCACTCGGTTCGCTGCCGCCCATGGCTACTCCAGGGCGCATCCACATGGCTGACCCCGAGTTTTATCAGGTGGAATATGTTATCAACCCGCACATGCAGCAGCATGTGGGATCGGTGGACCGAAGCCGGGCAATCCGGCAGTGGACCGAGCTCAAGAAAACCTATGAAGCACTTGGTTTCCGGGTAGAAGTCATTCCGGCGACGTCAGGATTCCCTGATTTTGTGTTTTGCGCAAACCAGTCTTTGCCGTTTCAAGCGGAAGGAAGTAGTCGAGGGGTGGTTCTCGGGTCGATGTTCGCGACCCAGCGTCGTGGTGAGGTTCGTTTGATTGCAGATTATTTCAGGCAAGAAGGAAGCGAAGTACGGCAGATGAACCTGGATGAGGGTGGAACATTTGAAGGCACGGGAGACGCCCTCTGGCATCCCGGAAGAAGGTTGTTATGGGGAGGATATGGCTTTCGGACTACCTTTCAGGCCTATGAAAGGCTTTCGGAGCTGTTGGATTGCCCTATTGTGCTTCTGAAGCTTACCGATCCGGATTTTTATCATCTTGATACATGCTTGAGCCCACTGGACGAGCACACCGTTCTCACGACGGAAGCCGCATTTGATGCGACGGGACTACGGTTACTGCGGAGGCTGTTTGACCGCCTCGTATTTGCACCGGAAGCGGAGGCACGCGAGCTATTTGCCTGCAATGCCCATTGTCCGGATGCACGACACGTCATAATACAGCGGGGCTGCACGGAAACGGTTCGTTCGCTGCATTCGGCGGGCTACGAGCCTATCGAACTAGACACGTCGGAGTTTCTCAAAGCGGGAGGATCGGTTTTCTGTATGAAACTGGCCTCCTGGTAGTCCCGGCAGCCGCCGGGAGCACAATTGATCGGCTATCACGCGATGCTTAAGCGCTGGTTTTCTGTATGAAACTGGCCTCCTGGTAGTCCCGGCAGCCGCCGAGAGCACAATTGATCGGCTATCACGCGATGCTTAAGCACCGGTCCCGCTATTTCTCCAGACGCACGGCGACATAAATTCTGTACCAGCTCGATGATTGCGGTAGCGGCGCCCCGGAAACCTCAACCACTGCACACTAATCCATCAACTGGCTACACACCACCTTACGAAGTGCGCAAAAGTATCTGTCGCCTTAGTGCGTAAATCTATGTTTGCTTGACACGGAACTCAGGAACGTTACATTGATGAGCATCTTACAATTCAATTTGGACCGGCTTTTCTGTAATAATCGAATTTGTCTTGATTCGATAACGTCTGGTTTTTCATCATGCCGAATATCATTAGGCCGAAACAGTGGCAAATCAAAGAATCGCTGGTTACGTCCCGATCCGACTATCAGAATCGCCGCGCATTCCTTAGAAAGATCGGTCTTGGAACCCTGGGTGCCGTGTCGGTACCCACGGTCCTCGCCTGTCGGCCGGACATCTCCAGCGACGATTCAGAGGTGCCCACGCAGAATGGCCCGTTATCAACCATACCGCAAAATGCGCCGCGAGACGGTTTGCCGGCTACTAGAAATGCGCGTTTCAAGGTTGCAGAGCGCGATCTTACGGCGCGTCAGACCGCATCAGGCTACAACAATTTTTACGAGTTCGACGCCTCCACCAAAGAGATATGGCCGCTTACGGAGTCATACGAGCCATTTCCGATGACGATAGAGGTCGACGGATTGGTTGAGAAAAAGAAGAGGTGGGATGTTGAGACACTCATAAAGGAGTTTGGACTGGAGGAGCGGATATACAGATTCCGGTGTGTCGAAGCATGGGCAATGACGGTTCCGTGGTCCGGTTTTCCATTGCGTAAGTTGATCGAGAAGGCCAAGCCTCTATCTGCTGCGACGCATGTAGCATTCCTGAGTGTAAACCGGCCGAAGCAAATGCCGGGCATTCGCAATCAGCCCTGGTATCCCTGGCCGTATTATGAAGGTTTGCGAATGGATGAGGCCACAAACGAGCTGTCATTTGTGGCGACAGGTTTGTACGGAGAACCATTGCCGAAGCAGAACGGATCGCCGCTTCGACTTGTAATCCCTTGGAAATACGGTTATAAGGGACCCAAAGCGATTGTCAGGATGACATTCGTAAACGAGCAACCAAAGACGTTTTGGAATGACCTGCAGCCATCCGAGTACTCGTTTCTTTCGAACGTGAACCCTGCCGTTCCACATCCTCGCTGGAGCCAGGCGACCGAACGCCTGATCGGCGAAAATCGACGTGTACCGACGTTGCGATTAAACGGTTATGAGGAGTGGGTTGGTTCTCTTTACCCGGACGAGCCATAGCGTTGGTCCTTATTGTCCTGCGTTGACATGGCTGAAGGATCCCCGTGTCGATGGAGGTAGAGATTCCAACCTCCCACTCCAATTACAAGCAGAATGAATCCCATGAAGGCCATGCCGGAATTAATCAGAGCCAAGCGCCACTGGGCTCTACCGACCTCCTCCACAATAATTGGGCGGCGGCTTCCTGGGAGATAGCGCACGTCCAGTGCCTGCTTCTCGCCGAGACTATAAAGCAATGAAAGTGGAAGGGGAACAACCTCCTCGACGCGGTTTCCATTGGCTGACGTCGCACGAACTTTGACATGTCCGTATGTAATCTCCGCTCTGCTTTCTATTTGGTATTCTACAACTTCGGCTTGAAGAGTCTCACCATTCATCAGCGTCCTTCGGATGTCTAGTCCGGACTTGATAAGTGAGGCGCAAATACTCAGTAGAATGAGCGGAAGAAGCCACAGAAGGCGCGCGATAATCATGCTCAGGCCAGGAATAGGTACGGTTTCCAGGATTCCTCCATCGTTCCCACAAAATCACGTATGAACATCACGTGACTTGGACGAAAAGGTTTTCGTCTGAGGGTCATCCGCGCTTCCTCCGGTGTTCTGTCACCTTTCCGGTTATTGCATGGGATACAGGCTGCGACAAGATTTTCCCAGTGATCCTTTCCTCCACGGGATTTCGGCAATACATGGTCGACCGTAAGCGCGTTTTTCCCGCCGCAATATTGACATCGTTGATTGTCTCGCCGCAGAATATTCTTTCTTGTCAGCATCACTTTCCGGTACGGAAAATGAACGTACATCTTGAGCCGGATGATGCTTGGCCAAGGTAGTTGCGTTGACGGGCTCCGCACAATTCTCCCATCGTAGCGTTCGACCAGTTCTGCCTTTTGCAGCATAACAAGCACCACGGCGCGCCGCACACTGCAGATACTCATCGCGCGGTAGTCCTTGTTTAAAACCAACACATGCCCGTCCAGCATAAGACGTCCCAATCTATCATTCGCTGGAGAAAGTCAGCTATTATATCGGCTAATCAACGCGATGTGCGCTACGTAGGATCCGTTGGGAACTGGCGTGGCTAGCCGCTGATTAACCTTCCCTGAATTTTACTCAGTCGCTTCTTCGCAGCGATAACCTTTTCATCTGCTGCGCCACGCTCGCGCAGCAGCGTCGCATAACCACTTTCTAGTAGTGGTGCCGCCTCATCATGTTTCCCTAACAAATACAGCGCTTCACCGAGCATACTTTCTGAGCTTGCGATTCGCCAGTGGCCCGCCGGTAAATCCCGTTTCCTCACTTCGTATGCCCTTGTCAAGTAGGGCAGTGCATTCTCTGCCTCTTCAAGTATGAGGTACAGTTTGCCAACTTGCATCAAGGCTTTTTGCACCTCCGGAGATCCATCTCCATGCTCTGATTCGAGATTATTAAGGGATTGAAGACCGTGAATGAGCGCCTCCTCCGGATTTACGTCCGTCAAAGCCATGGATAGTTCGTAGAGAAAGCGAGCGGTTTCTTTGTGGGATCTCCCATATACTCTGCCAGCAATTTGTGCAGCCAATTTTCTCTGTTCGAGCGATTCACTTTCTTTTCCTTTTGCATCTAGTGTAAATGCAAGCGCATGATGCACAAGGACAGAAACAGGGTGATGAAAACTTCGTTCTGTTTGGTAAATGCTTAAAGCTTTTCTTAGATATTTTTCACTTTTCACCAATCTTCCAAGATACCCAAGAATCACACCTCTAGTACAGTAAGCATTTGCTAATATAGGATGATCGTCTAAGCCCGAGTTTTTGCCTATTACCGAAGCATATGATAATAACGATTCTGCCTCAATAAGATAAAGTGTATCCTTTGTTGCAAGATATTTTTTCTCTAGCACAACTGCAAGATTATTCAGATTATTAACTAGCTCTGTGGGAGCAACGTTACTGATTGATTTTCTAATTTCTAAATTTGATCGAAGAATGTTTTCTGCTTTGTCATAATTTCCAAGATTTTGTTCAGATATAGCTGCTAATTCATTAAATAATAAATAGTCTTTTATTTCAAAATCATTTGACTTGGCAAAATAGTCAATAGCATTCTTAACCATTTGAAGTGATTTTTTAGGGTCACCAGACAAACGCATAAGTCGAGCCATTGCAGCTGATAGTCGAACCCTTGACTCGTAACTAGGATTGCTTAGTCTACTATTCAGTTTTTCTGCTTGTGTTAGGTTGCGCTTCGAACTGGTGAGTAAACCTGCGTCTGATTCTGCCGAGCCTAAGGTAATAAGAATATCGATTTTTATCTCGTCAAGATCGTGTAATTCTTCCGTAATTTTGAGTGCTTCAGTTGTCACTGCAATTGCTTTCCCAAGACTGCCGTTACGATGACATGTTCGCGCATATTCTGATAAATACCGTGCTAACAGACGTGGTTTATTGGCAAGTTTTTTACGTATCCCAGTAACATATATATCTAGTAGTTCATCCACTGATCTTTTATCATTATTAGGATTGATTCGATCAAACAAATTAATAGCCTCAGAGGTTAACGCAAAGCCGATACCATCCAGATGAAGATCTTCACTGTAGCGCTCCAATGATATCGTAATAATAAAGTAAAGTATCGGGATAACTGATACGATAATTGCAGACGTTTTAAATATAGTAGACCTTTGCCATGCTATTTTCCCTCTAAGTTTCCTATCATCCACACGTTCGCTTCTCAAATGGTGTTGTATAGCGTCATACATTTGAGATGCGGACTGGTATCTACAAACTGGATCCTTGTTGAGTGCTTTAGAAAGAATGTTCCGTAGTAATTCATCTTCATTATATTTGGAATTATTTATCGGATATAGTTTATTTAAAAAATGATAACAATCGATATAGTTAGAGGCAGGCTGATAGTTGCACTTGTTATCACAGTAAACCTTTTTATTTTCAGAATAATCATAGTTACCATTTATTTTGTCATATTCACTTTCAGAGCTTGTAACGACATCTG
>CAZIIP010000139.1:0-8520 GCA_964539455.1 uncultured Rhodothermales bacterium | reverse complement strand
CCGACGAAGTCAGCTCACCGGATACCGAGGAGGTGGGGGCGGAACAGGCATCCACGGCCGTAGAGACGGTAGAGGAGGGCAGCGCCAGGGCACGGCGTGAAGAACGGAGCGGAGGTGAGGGTAACGGCTCGACCGGTTCGACGACGGGCGATCAGGGAACCGGCGTTGATGAGGAAAAATCATCGCCGTACCAGCTCGAAGGTCTGGAAAACCGGTCGCTCTCGCGCGACGCCCTGCCGCGCTATACCGAAAAAGTCAACGCAGTAATACAGATGCGCATTACCGTTGATCCGCGGGGGCAGGTAATACGCGTTATTCCTCTGAGAAAAAGCAATCCGGCACTGGAGAGTGCGGTAATGGAAGCACTGCGCAGGTGGCGGTTTAACGCATTGCCCGGCAATGCGCCCAAGGAGAACCAAAACGGGGTCGTGACCTTCAGATTCCGTCTCGAATAAGCCTGGAAATGTCAACCAAACAGTTGCTTCGCCTCGAAGCGAGGGGACGGAAGTGATTGCGATTCTCCTCACCAGATCAGAAAAGCCATCGACGTGTTTCGCAGGCTCGAGATAGCCGCATTATTGGTAATTGACGCTGCGATGGTTTGTCTGGCGTACTACGTGCTGTACCTCGCACGTTTCAGATGGCAATGGGTAGGAGCGCCGGTTACGGAGCCGGCAACGCTTGCCATGCCGATGCTGTCTATTGCCGCATTTTGGCTTCTGCTGTTTTTGCTGTCGGGGTTGTATCGGGAACGCTTTGCGGAAAGCCGGCTGGACGAGCTGGCATCCATTCTGAAAGTCGCCACTGTCGGTATCCTCGTGCTTTTCTTTGCGCTCTTCATCTTCACACTGGATCCGGGCTCCGCCCATGTCTACATCGGGGTGTACTGGCTGGCGGTCGTGGTGCTGGTGAGCGTGGGCAGGATGGGCTTCCGTTGGGCTCAGAAGCTCATGTTGCTGCGAGGGTACGGAACGCGTCGTGCGCTTATCGTCGGATGGGACGAGCGGGTGAACCAGCTGTATCAGGATGTCGCACGCTACCCGCAGGCGGGCTTGGATGTGGTCGGCGTTTTACGCGTACGCGAAGGCAAAACGTGCTCTGTAAGCCCCGAACCCGTAGGCGGCAACGGCCCGGAGTTTGACAACAATCACATGCTCCTTGAAAAGGCCTGGAACGGGGCATCCGACGGCGTGGAGAATTTGCCGAGACTGATCGAAGACCTGGAAGTGCAGGATGTCCTGCTGGCATTTGGTGCCGAGGGCCGTGACGACTTGATGGATGTGCTCCGTGTCTGCGACGGGCTGCCGGTACGACTGAAACTCGTTCCAGATCTCTACCATGTCATCGCAGGCATGGCACGGACGGAGCATATGTACGGACTCCCGCTAATCGAGGTGCTACCAATCCCGATGCCTTTCTGGGAGCAGGTGACCAAACGTCTGATGGACGTGATGGTATCATTGCTGGTGCTCGGTATCGGACTTCCTGCCTGGTTGCTGGTAGCCGTTCTCATTCGCGTGACCTCGCGGGGACCGGTAGTTTACAAGCAGCAGCGCGTCGGGCGTCACGGCACGCGGTTCGTTATGTATAAATTCAGGACGATGGAAGAAAATGCGGAGAGCGAGACGGGACCGGTGTGGGCGACGGAAGACGACCCGAGATATACCGGCACAGGACGTTGGCTTCGGCGCAAAAGGGTGGACGAGGTGCCCCAGTTTATCAACGTCCTGAAAGGCGATATGTCGCTGGTCGGTCCACGTCCGGAAAGACCGTATTTTGTTGAGAGGCTTTCGAAAGAGATTCCCTTATATGGCCGACGTCACCGCGTCAAACCCGGTATTACCGGCCTGGCGCAGGTTAAATGGAAATATGACGAGAGCCTGGAGGACGTGCGACAAAAAGTTAAATACGATCTGTTCTATATCGAGAACATGAGCCTGCGAATGGACTATAAAATTCTTTTCCAAACGCTGCGTGCTACCCTGCTGGGAAACGGGCGATAACCGGCAAAAATCACCTCTTTTTTTAAGCTCCTCGCCTCAATGGAAGTAAAGGTCGACACGCCCGGAGCTTCGGAAACGGAGTTGAGCCGGGAGGAACTACAGGCACTTTTTCGCGCCCTCAGACTCCCTCGCACCATCGAGGAAAAGATGTTGCGCCTGATCAGACAGAATCGCATCTCGAAATGGTTCAGCGGATACGGCCAGGAAGCCATTGCCGTCGGATGCGCTTTCGCGCTTCGTGATGACGACTATCTTCTACCGATGCATCGCAACATCGGTCTCTGGACCACGCGCGGGGTACCGTTGAAACCGCTTTTTTGCCAGCTGATGGGCAAGAAAGGAGGCTATACCAACGGCCGGGACAGGACGTTTCACTTCGGGCTGCCGGAAAAACGGATTATCGGGATGATCTCACAGGTGGCGGCCATGCTGCCCGTGGCAACCGGCCTCGGATTGGCATGTCAGCTCGACGCCGAGGACTCCCTGGCGCTGGCGCTCGTAGGGGAAGGAGCCACCCGGGAAGGAGACTTCCATGAAGCGCTGAACCTTGCCTCGGTGTGGGAGCTGCCGGTGATCTTCGTCATCGAGAATAATGGATACGGACTTTCTACCCCGACGCGTGAGGCCGTTCCGGTGGAAGATCTCGCCTCGGCAGGGGACGCTTACGGAATACCGGGGCAGGTCGTAGACGGAAATGACGTGCTGGAAGTAGTGGCCAGGGTGCGTGAAGCGGCAGACCGCGCGCGCAACGGCGGTGGACCAACGCTGCTCGAGATGAAAACATTCCGGATGCGTGGGCACGAGGAAGCTTCCGGCAACAAGTATGTCCCGCCAAACTTGATTCGGCATTGGGCGGCAAAGGACCCGGTCGGTCGTTTTCGCAAATACGTGTGCGATTGCGGAGTTCTTACCGAGCACGAGATAGAGGAAATCGAACGGACACTGGTTGATCGGGTCGACGAGGCGGTCTCTTTCGCGCTGGCTGCAGAAGAGAAGACAAGTGATCTGGCTACGGAGCGGACAAGTGTCTTTGCTCCCGTTGCTTCAATATCTGCAGGCCCGACCGGCAGGGTCCGCGAGATGCGCTTTGTGGATGCCGTAGCGGACGGACTGCGGCAGGCAATGGAACAAGACGACCGCACAATACTCCTGGGACAGGATATTGCCGAATATGGAGGCGTGTTCAAAGTCTCAAAAGGCCTTCTGGACCAATTCGGGCGCGAGAGGATCCGCAATACGCCGATCATAGAAAGTGGAGCGATCGGGGCGGCGATGGGATTGGCTCTGGGAGGATACCGTCCAATCGTCGAGATTCAGTATGCCGATTTCCTTGCCTGCGGATTCAACCAGATCGTCAACAATCTGGCTACCACACATTACCGGTGGGGCGCAGAATTGCCCGTGACGATTCGTGCACCGTTCGGCGGATATATCGGAGCCGGTCCGTTCCATTCCTGCTCACCGGAAGCCTGGTTCTGCCATGTGCCCGGCCTCAAGGTGGTCGTTCCGGGGAGTCCGGAAGACGCAAAAGGTCTGCTGATTTCAGCGGTCAAGGACCCGAATCCGGTGCTCTATCTCGAACACAAATATCTCTATCGCTCCATGAAGCAGGATGTGGCAATGGATCCGTTCGAGCTTCCGCTCGGCTCGGCACGCATCGTGCGGAAAGGATCGGATGCCACAATCGTGACGTATGGGCTGGGCGTCAGTTGGGCATTGGAAGAGGCGAAAAAGCGGGAGGGTGAAGGCGTATCACTCGAGATTATCGATTTGCGGACATTGGTACCGTGGGACCGTGAGACCGTACGGCAATCCGTGCAAAAGACTTCGAGATTACTCGTACTGCAGGAAGCTCCCCGTACCGCCGGATTTGGCGCCGAAATCACCGCCCGGATCGTCGAAGAATGCTTTGATGCGCTTGATGCGGCACCGGTGAGAATCGGGGCGGAAGACTGGCCCGTTCCGTTTACGGGGTATCTCGAAAGGGAACTCTATGCAGCCCGTACAAAGCTAGCCGACGGGCTGAACAGAGTGCTCCTCTACTAGGAATCTGTCGGACAATCGGCGTAAGTAATTTATTAACAAAGATCTGACACGAAACTAATCGCACTTAAGTTCAATATAAACAAAGGGGCTGTTTTTCAAGTCCGATAAACTCCCAGGGCTTGTTCACACGTACTGATTGGTTCGAGCAGGCGCTTAATCATTGCGTGTTAGAATCTCGTGAGCCCTGAGGGCCGCCCCAACGATGCCGGCATTGTTACGCAATTCCGCGGCAACGACGTCCGCCTGCGTGTCCAGATACTTGAAAAACTTGTCCTCCTTGTTGCTGACGCCCCCGCCGATGATGAAGAGATTGGGCGAAAAAAGCATTTCAAGATGTGATATATAACTGTTGAAGCGTTTACCCCATTTTTTCCAGCTCATAACATTTTTCTTCCGTGCCCTGTCACTGACCCGGGTCTCCGCATCTCCGCCCCACAGCTCCAGGTGCCCGAACTCCGTGTTCGGGACGAGATGGCCGCTGGTATACATCGCGGAGCCGATACCGGTACCCACGGTCAACATGATCACGACCCCCAACACGCCTCTGCCGGCACCGAACGTCACCTCGGCGAGACCCGCAGCGTCGGCGTCGTTTAAAACATGCACCGGACAGCCGGTGGCCTGCACAAACAAATCGCGTGCATCCAGCCCGACCCATTCCTTATCGAGATTGACTGCCGTATAGATGACCCCGCGCTTGACCACACCGGGAAAGGTGACCCCGATTTCGCCTTTCCATTTGAAATGCTCCGCAATTGCCTTGATCACTTTAGCTACCTCGGCAGGCTTTTGCGACCTGGGGGTTGGAATTCGATGACGCTTCCCGATCAGGTCGCCCATGCCGAGGTCTACGAGACCTCCCTTGATGCCCGAACCTCCTATGTCGATGCCTAGCGTTTTCATGGCGTTGATTACACGGTTAGCCGGCGTTTTGCGCGGCAGTCAACGTATTGCGAAGAAGCATGGCAATCGTCATGGGTCCTACACCCCCCGGAACCGGCGTAATATAGCCGGCAATCTCGGCCACCTCTTCAAAAGCGACATCGCCGACCAAACGATAGCCGCACTCTCGTGATACGTCGTCAACGCGATTGATCCCTACATCGATGACGGCCGCTCCGGGCTTGACCATATCTGCCGTTACAAATTCCGGCCGGCCGATGGCGGCGACCAAAATGTCCCCCGTCCGTGTCACGGCAGAAAGGTCAGTCGTTCGGCTGTGGCAAACGGTCACAGTGGCGTCGATGCCTTTGCGCATGAGTAGATTTGCCAGCGGTTTGCCGACGATATTTGAACGGCCGAGAATCACCGCAGATTTGCCGGAAATCGGCACCTCGGAGCGGCGCAGCAATTCGAGGATACCGGCGGGTGTAGCGGATACAAAACCGGGCTGCCCGATCAGCAGCCTACCCGCGTTCTCAGGGTGAAAGCCGTCCACATCTTTCTCAGGATCAATGGCATGGATGACCGCATGTTCATCGATGTGATCCGGCAACGGCAACTGGACCAGAATACCGTTCACCTCCCGATCCCTGTTCAGCTTGTCGATCAATTTGAGCAGATCTGTCTCGGCAATTTCCTCCGGATAGGTGAGGGTGTCCGTGCGGATCCCTGCTGCGGCACAAGCGCGTTCTTTGCCACGTATGTATGATGCAGACGCAGGATTATCACCGACGAACACGACAACCAGGTAGGGGGGCGATCCGCCGGCATCGACCCACTCGGCGACCTGTTCTTTGACTTCCTCCCGGACGACGACAGATACGGATTTCCCGTCGATGAGCGTAGCAGCCATTAAACTCGTATGTGGATGAACGGATAGGTGGCAAAACTACGCATATCCACAACCTGGAGAAAGAGACCGGCAACATGAAAGCCCTTCCGGAGTGGTTGACAGACCCCGATGTTTCGTCGTATCCTAGTAACCCATGTTCTTTTCAGTTTCATCCAGAAGGGTGGAGGGAGCAGGCCCTGCGAAACCCTGGCAACCATGCTGAACGGCAACGGTGCCAATTCCTGCCTCGCATCGCCGAGGAAAGATGACAGGAGGAAATGTCCTTTCGACAGATCGACCTCTTCCGGACTCTTTCGGAGGAGGTTTTTTTGTTTCTCCTCTCTAGACGGCACCCGAGGCAAGCGGTCTGCCATCTGATAGCATTCCGGGTGAAACGACTTCACCTGCGATGAGCGCGTCCGAGCATGAACAACGGAGCGCGCATCATTGCCGAAACCACATCAGTATGTCTGACAACGGACAAGTTGCGCAGCCTCTGCATTACGAGACGCTGCAGTTGCATGCCGGACAGGAGCCGGCACCCGGCACCAATGCGCGTGCCGTTCCCATCTACGCCACCACCTCATACACGTTCAACGATACCGAGCACGGAGCGGAATTGTTTGCGCTCAAACAGTTCGGCAATATCTATACCCGGATCATGAATCCGACGACCGACGTGTTTGAGAAACGCGTCGCGGCATTGGAAGGCGGAGTGGCTGCGCTCGCGACGGCCAGCGGGCAATCTGCACAGTTTCTGACGCTGACCACACTGTGCGAGGCAGGGGACAATTTTGTGTCGTCCAGCTATCTTTACGGGGGCACCTACAACCAGTTCAAGGTCACGCTTCCGCGTCTTGGAATCGATGTCCGCTTTGCCGACGGAGATGATGCCGCATCCATTGAAGACAAGATAGACGACCGCACAAGGGCCATTTACGTCGAAACGATCGGCAATCCGAGATTCAGCATCCCCGATTTCGAAGCCATCTCTGCGATCGCGAAAAAGTATGGGCTGCCTCTAATTGTGGACAATACGTTTGGTGCGGCGGGATACCTATGTCGGCCGATCGACTATGGTGCTGATATCGTCGTGTCGTCGGCAACGAAATGGATCGGCGGCCACGGTACGACAATCGGAGGCGTCATTGTAGACGGTGGCACATTCAATTGGGCAAACGGACGCTTTCCCACGTTCACGGAGCCTTCGCCCGGATACCACGGGCTCAACTTCTGGGAAACGTTCGGTCCGGATGGCGTCGTCGGCGCGAATGTTGCCTTTATCATTCGCGCCAGGGTGGAAGGGCTGCGGGACGTAGGACCCGCCCAAAATCCGTTCGGCTCTTTTCTGTTGCTCCAGGGACTGGAGACCTTGAGCCTGCGGATGCAACGACACGTGGACAATGCGCTTGCCCTTGCACGATGGCTTGAAGGGCGGGAAGAAGTGGCCTGGGTTTCCTATCCGGGGTTGGCCGATCATCCTTACCACGAACGAGCCGGCAGGTACCTGAAAAACGGATACGGCGCCGTATTGTGCTTCGGCGTAAAGGGTGGCTCCGCGTCCGGTCAGGCATTCATCAACAACGTAGATCTGGCAAGCCATCTGGCAAATGTCGGAGATGCGAAAACGCTTGTGATCCATCCGTCGTCAACGACGCACCAGCAGTTGTCGGCCGAGGAACAACGAGCGTCCGGCGTTACCGAAGACCAGGTTCGTGTGTCGGTAGGCATTGAACACATTGACGACATCAAGGCGGATTTTGCCCAGGCATTGAAAAAAGCAAATGAGAGCATACCAGCATGAGGTCGGTCCATGGTTAGTGTGATTGAGTCTTTTGAACTGGAGAGCGGAGTAGTGTTACGTCAGGCACCGGTGGCCTATGAAACCTGGGGTACACTCAATGACGCCGGAGACAATGCCGTGCTGGTCTGTCATGCTCTAACCGGCAATGCATCGGTGGATGACTGGTGGTCAGGCGTGCTGGGACCGGGAAAATGGCTGGATACGAACCGCTACTTCATTGTGGCGCAGAATGTGCTCGGCTCCTGTTACGGTACGGCCGGGCCACTCACGACCAATCCTGAGACCGGTTTTCCGTACGGGGCCTCCTTTCCGGAGGTTACCGTACGGGATGCCGTTCGATTTCAGCGACGGTTACTCGAACAACTGGGAATTCGTTCGTTGGCCTTCGTAACAGGTGGATCGATGGGGGGCATGCACGCGCTTGAATGGGCGTACGAAGAAGATTTTGCGCGTGCCCTTATCCCGATCGGCGTTGGAGCACGGCATTCCGCCTGGTGTATCGGATTGAGTGAGACCCAGCGCCTTGCCATTACCTCCGATCCCAATTACCTGAATGGCGCTTATGCCGCGGACACTCCGCCGGCGAACGGTCTGGCACTCGCCCGGATGATCGCCATGATCTCCTATCGGAGCAGAACCTCCTTCGAAGCACGATTTGACCGCCGGCGCATGCCCGCTACAAACGGCGTGGCACCGCTCTTCTCGGTAGAGAGTTACCTTCACTATCAGGGACAAAAGCTGGTCGAGAGATTTGACGCAAACAGCTATCTCATACTGACCCGCATGATGGATACCCATGATATCTCGCGTGGTCGGGGTACACGCGAACAGTCGCTGGCCGCCATAACGCAACCCGTACTGGCGATAGGCATCGATACCGATATTCTATATCC
>CAZIIP010000138.1:7960-8587 GCA_964539455.1 uncultured Rhodothermales bacterium | reverse complement strand
TCCTCGACCTGATCTTCCGGGACGATCAGATAAATCGGCAGATCTTCCTCGACAAAAGACCCTGCGACCGTCGGAAAACTCTTGTCGAGCGCTGCATAGATAGAGCCCGGAAGATGATGGGCCATAAATGCGGTGCGATCGAGCCGGGTGTCGAGTACGACAAGGTCGGATCTGCCGGCAAGATCGACGAGGTCGTCCGGATTGATACGGCGGGGCTGCGGCAGTCCTCCAAGTACCTTGGGGCCGACCTTGTTGTCGCGCTTCATGCGCGCGAAGTACATAGGCGGCTCCGGCTGGCCGGACAAAATGAAGCGAATAAACGCTTCTTCCGTCTCGGATGCCTGAATCGATGCATTACTGCGGAGTTCATACCCAACAGTCGAAGTTGGAATGTCGCCCAGAGCCTTGCCACAGGCGGAACCGGCACCATGTGCGGGCCAAACCTGCACAAACTCGGGTAGTTTTTTGAATTCGCGTACGGAACCGTAAAGGACCCTGGCACCGGCTTCCATCGTTCCGGTCATGCCGGCGGCCGTCTCCAGCAAGTCCGGCCGTCCCAGATCACCCACAAAGACAAAATCGCCGGAGGCCATTCCGATCGGCACGTCCGAACCCGTGCCCTTGTCG
>CAZIIP010000138.1:4538-7950 GCA_964539455.1 uncultured Rhodothermales bacterium | reverse complement strand
GTGTGGCCGGGTGTGTGGACTGCCTCGAAGAGGATGTTGCCGACCTTGAACGTATCACCGTCATTGAGAAGTACGTAATCGTAGTGAGAGTTCTTTAGCCATTCGTATTTCCAATCGGCATCCCCTTCATCGGAAGCATAGACCTTGATCCCGCGTTCCGCCATCTCACGCAAGCCGGTTAAATAATCGGCATGAATATGGGTGTCTACCGCGGCAACAATCCGTAGACCAACCTCTTCTGCAAGTTCGAAATATTGGTCGACATCCCGTTCCGGGTCGACAATCGCACCCTCGCCGGAGGCCGGACAGCCTATGAGATAGGCGTACTGCGCAAGCTTTGGATCAAAAATTTGTCGTACAAGCATGAGTGTGAAATGATTTTCTGTTATTATGACATGTTATAACAAGTAACGAGGCGCAACAAAACAGCAATCGGCTTCCGGCTGATTTATCCTTTCCCTAGTGCGGTAGATGCGGTCGCAACAGACCGTAAACCCAGGTACCGGCCATCGCGGCGACGAGGGCGACCACCATGACGGTCAGGCCACTACCGATAAGGGCATAAATGGGCCCGGGGCAGGCGCCCAGGAGGGCCCATCCCAGACCGAAAATGGTTCCGCCGAACATGACGTCGAATCCGCGATTCTTCTCTTTCGGTTTCACCACGACCGGATCACCATGAATGGTGCGCAGGTCGCGTTTGCGAATAATCCAGAGGGAAAGCGCCGCCACAACAACGGCTCCGCCAATGGTTCCATACATATGGAAACCGTCGAGCCGGAACATCTCCTGGATGCGAAACCACGAAACGACCTCGCTCTTGACCAGAATGATGCCGAAAAAGGTGCCGAGAAGGACCTGGATCAATAGGTTGTCCTTCCGCCCGTCCTTCTTTTCCGTATGGACTGTTGATGCAGACATGATATCTATTGCAAGGAGGATGAGCGCATCCTAGAGGATCGCAGGGTAAACGATGTAAGTGATGAAGAAGCCGCCGATGAAAAACCCGATGACGGCAACAAGCGAGCGCCACTCCATGGAGGCAAGTCCCGTAATGCCATGCCCCGAAGTGCAGCCACCCGCATAACGGGCGCCGAAACCAAGGAGAAAGCCACCCAGAACAATGATCGTCAAACCCGAAAACGATCCGATATTGGACCAGTTGAATATTTCAACCGGAGCCAAACCGGTGAAATCGGTGAGACCCAGAGCGGTAAGATCTGCGATGGTCCGGGTAGAGAGGTCGATCGGGTTCGGATTGGCAAGCCGGCTTGAGGCGATTACGCCACCAATCAGTATGCCGAATACGAACGCCAGATTCCAACCACCTGTCTTGCGCCAGTCATATTTAAAGTAATCCACCTTGCCGGGCAGCGCGGCTGCACACGCATGGCGGAGGCTCGACGAAACGCCGAACGTCTTGCCGGACAACAAAAGCAGGAGCGGAACCATCAAACCGATAATGGGCCCGGCGACATACCAAGGCCACGGCTGTGAAATAAAGTCTATCACGCTATTCTATGCTTTACTTTGCTGTTATAGCCTATTGCTCAACCATTAGAATATAAGCAATCATTTATATTGATGTCAAGCTGTGGTTTCTGTTATGTGTCACTATTGATTTCTAACGCGCCTATTTCTATTTTTATGTCAAACATTCCCATTCTATCATGATTATAGAGTGATTGCTTAAACGAAAGAACAGTGGACCTTTTGCCCAAATCGCTGATCGATGTGGCCGCCCGACGCTTCAAGTTGCTCGGTGATCCTTCCCGGCTGGAGTTGCTGAACATTCTGTATGCCGGCGGTGAGTTGAGTGTGCATGAAATCGTTGACGCCTCCGGCCAGAGTCAGCCGAACGTCAGCCGGCACCTGGGTTTGTTGCTTCAGGCCGACGTAGTCGCCCGGCGGCGGGAAGGGGCGGAGGTCTATTACCGGATAAACGACCCGTCGCTATCCGGTATGTGCCTCTTGATCTGCGGTTCGTTACAACCGCAGGAATCGCAGGAATAATCCGGCTTCGACGGATCCGGAGGATGAGCAGCGTTCATATCAAGAGCGGAAGACGGGCAGGCAAGCGGTGGTCGTCCATCGTATGGCGGTGGTCGTCTATCAAATTAAGGTGGTCGTCGATCGCATGGCGGTGGTCGTCCATCACATTAAAGTGCACATTAAGGTGTTCGTCTATCACACAGAGGCGGGTCCACGGCAGACGGCTATCCGGATTGAACCGTCTCCGCATGCGCCGTATCACTGCTTGAAGTGGTATCTTAGCGGCCCGCCAACCAACCAAACCGAACGAGAACGGCAGTGATAGAACGCTATACCCGCCCGGAAATGGGCGACCTCTGGAGTGAACAAAACCAGTTTCAGGCCTGGTTGGATGTGGAAATAGCCGCGTGTGCCGCGTGGTCCGGGTATGGCGTCATACCCGCCGACGCAGTGGAGAAGATTGAAAAGAATGCCACGTTCGATCTGGATCGCATCCATGAAATCGAGGAAACGACACGGCACGACGTCGTCGCATTTACGCGATCGGTCAGTGAATCCCTCGGCGAGGAGAAAAAGTGGGTACACTATGGTCTAACGTCTTCAGACGTGGTGGACACGGCCTGGGCACACCGCCTCAAGAAGGCCAATGCGATTCTGCGGACAGGCCTCCGGCGAATGACCGACGTGCTTGCCGAAAAGGCAAAAAAGCACCGCTACACACTCATGATCGGGCGGACCCATGGTATTCACGCCGAGCCGACGACTTTCGGGTTGAAGATGGCCCTCTTCTTTTCGGAGATGTCACGCAACATGGAGCGCTTCGAGCATGCCGCAGAGGGCGTTCGAGTCGGCAAGCTGTCCGGATCCGTCGGCACATTTGCCCAGATTCCGCCAGAGGTCGAAGAGGCCACCTGCCGCCGGCTGGGACTGGAGGCTGCACCGATTTCCACACAGGTGATTCAACGAGACCGCCACGCGCACTACATGGCCACGCTCGCGCTGATCGGCGCCACCCTGGAAAAGATCGCGATCGAAATCCGACACTTGCAGCGCACCGAAGTGTTGGAGGTGGAGGAGGCTTTCCGGAAGGGACAGAAAGGATCCTCTTCCATGCCGCACAAGCGCAATCCGGTGGGATCCGAAAACATTACGGGTTGCGCACGGATGCTGCGGGGCTATATGGTTTCGGCCTATGAGAATGTAGCGCTCTGGCACGAGCGGGACATCTCCCACTCCTCCGTCGAACGGGTCATCATTCCGGATGCCACCATTCTGCTGGACTATATGCTGCACCGGCTCGCAGGCATCGTCGAGCGGCTCAATGTGTATGAGGACAGAATGCTGGAAAATCTGGAGCGCACGCACGGGCTCGTTTACAGCCAGCGGCTTCTGACGATGTTGATCGACGAGGGACTCAGTC
>CAZIIP010000138.1:0-4528 GCA_964539455.1 uncultured Rhodothermales bacterium | reverse complement strand
CAGTCGGCCGCCGCTGAAGTGAGGGACTCAGTCGCGAGGACGCGTACGATCTTGTGCAACCGCCGGCGATGCAGGCGTGGACCAACAAGGAGGCGTTCAGACCGCTGGTGGAAGCGGGACCGATTGCCGAGCATTTATCCGACGAGCAGATAGCGTCCGCCTTCGACCCGGGCCATCATATGCGTCACGTGGATACCATCTTCGAACGGGTGGGAATCGACTGAACGACCGGGCACAGCGTGAGATTAAATTCGGATTTGTTAGAACCGCACGCTTTTTTCTATCATTACACTCAAATTGGTGTTCTCTCGACGTCTCGGGTTCCGAATGTCGGCGAAGAGAGGGCAGCATTCAGGCTCCGAAAACGACCGGATTCAAAGCCACACCACCGACCGAGAGAGCCCAGGATCGTTGACGATCGAGACACCGCCGTCTCCAGGGCAATGCGTCCGGAATACTACGCCACCAATCGTCTCTTTGAATAAGGTTACTACTTCGGACACTATTCGGGGACGGGATGAGAGGACAGAACCCAACCATCATGAGATATACTCTGTTGAATGCCGCCGGAACACTTGTTTGTCTGGCGGCCATAGCCGGCACCACGCTTTTTGCACAGACCGCCGGCGTCCAGGGCGTTGTAACCGATGAAATTTCCGGCGAGCCTCTTCCGGCGGCGACGATTCTTATCGTGACCCCGGGAACCAGCTCGATGGTGAATTCCTCGGCAGGCGCGGCTACCGATCTGGAGGGTCGATACGCCATCTCGGGCGTCCCCGCCGGCGACTTCGAGATTCTGGTCTCCTTCGTCGGGTATGGCCAGTACCGCTCCGGAATCACCCTGCTCGAGGGCCGGACGATTACACACGACATGGCACTCGAAGAGGTGGGAATCGATCTGAATACCATTACGGTATCGGCTTCACGCCGCGCCGAAAAAGTACTGGACGCACCGGCATCCATCGACGTGCTCTCAGCGGAAGAAGTGTCGAGACAGGCTACACAGTCACCTGCCCTGGCACTAAGGAACGTCACGGGATTCGACCTGGCACAGACGGGCGCGGACCGATTCGAGGCGGTCTTGCGCGGATTCAACAATGCCTTTTCGGGTGCACTCTACGTGATGACCGACTACCGCCAGGCCAACGCTCCTTCTCTGAATGCGAACGTCTATAGCGTCATGCCGATTTCCAATATCGATATCGATCGGATTGAGGTGGTTCGGGGGCCCGGATCGGCGCTGTACGGCGCAGGTGTCGACCAGGGTGTCGTTCATTTCATCACGAAGGATGCTTTTCAGTATCCGGGGACGACGGTTTCCGTCTACGGTGGTGAACGCGCACTGGTGGGTCTGAATGCGCGTCACGCCGGTGTGATCAACGGCAAGCTCGGATACAAAATATCCGGATTTTACTCGCGCGTCGACGACTGGGAACTGGATCCGAATGATCCGGAAGATGCCGTACAGCTCGAAGCGGACGAGATGACCCGCGACTACAATATGTCAAAGTACAACGTAAACGGTACCCTCGAATACCGCTTCAATTCGAATACCTTGCTGACGGTAACCGGCGGATACTCCGGACTCACCGGCATCGTCATGTCCGGAATCGGTACGCTCTACGGAGATGGATTCAACTACCAGTATGCGCAGGCACGGCTGCGGAGTGGTCCGTTGTTCGCCCAGGTGTATTTTAACCGGAACGACGCGGCAAACTCCAAGGTGCTCGGTACGGGACAGGACGTGATCGATTACTCCACGGTTTTGGTCGCGCAGACACAATATCAGCTGGAATCTCCACGCGGCCGCCAGCAGCTTATCTTTGGAGCCGATGCGAAGATTACGACACCCGATAGCAGGGGTTCAATCTACGGCCGTAATGAAGACCACGACAAACTGCAAGAGATCGGAGGATACGTGCAGTCGACCACCGAGGTTACCCCTCAACTCGACCTGACACTGGCGGGCCGGATCGATTACCACAACGTGTTTGCCCGGGCGGACGAGAATCTGCTCGAGCAGGTCCAGTTTTCTCCAAGGGCGGCACTCGTGTTCAAACCGGATCTGAACAATTCCTTTCGCCTGACCTTCAATCACGCCTTTACCTCACCCGGAACTAATTCACTTTTCCTCGATTTGCCGGCCGCTACGAGCAACATAGCGGGTCCGTACAATCTTGTCTTCCAGGCCCGCGGCACTGCGGAAGGCTTTACGTTTAACAACTATCGGGAAACCGGGGCAATGGCCTTTTCCCTTCCCATTCCCGCACTGTTCAATCAGCCCGTACCCATCGACGACATTCCTTTGGGCGCTATCTACGGCATGGCTTACGACGCGCCGGGAGGCATCAGGGACATGTTGTTGTCGGATGCCCCCCTCCCCGCACCTCTCGACGTGATCAGCAACATCCCCTCCTACCGGGCATTGTTTGCCGATCTTCTGGGCAGCTTCGTCGAGCCACTTGCGGCTTCCGGTGCCGGTACTGCCGGCGAATTCGGAGGCTTGCCGGACAAGAGCTTTGAAAAGGGGTACGCCCCGCGTTCCGGCCCGGTAGATCTCGATGGACTCGATCAGAGTACGTCCCAGGTGCTGGAACTGGGCTACAAAGGCATCTTTAATCGCAAGCTGCTGCTGGCGACCGATTTCTACTATGCACGCGCGAAAAACTTCGTCGGGCCACTGCTCCTCGAAACACCCCTGGTCTATCTGACCGAGGATCTCGTAACCGATCTCAGCGCCGGCCTCATACCGCTCGTCGAAGCAGCCGCGGCGGATAGCGACCTGCTGGCCAGCTTCCTCACGAGTCTGGAACTCACGCCCGCCGACGCGGCGGGTATCGTGGCGGGCCTCGTAGGCGGCGGACTCGTAGGTGTGCCTGCCGGTATTCCGCAGCCGGACCAGAAGCTGCTGGGCGATCCGCTTCCGGAAGGCGCCGACCAGGCCGTCGGTGGTATGCTGGCCTACCGCAACTTTGGGAACATTACCTACTGGGGCGTCGACGTCTCCGCCCAGTATATGGCATCCGAAGAATTGGATTTCTTCGGTTCGGTGTCGATTGTCAGCGATGACCTCTTTACGGGAGAGGAGCTGGGTGACGAGGATGCGTCAGATCTCGAACTGGCACTCAATGCGCCCACCTTCAAGGTCAAGGCCGGCGCAAATCTGAAACTGGACAACGGCCTGAACGTCAACATCTCGGCCCGTTATCTGGGTAGCAACTGCCGCATCGGTCTCCGTGATTCCGAAGATTGCCAAAATGATTCAGGCGACACCATCGCCTTTCCCGTACGATCGGGCCCGTATGTCGGGAACGTCGACGAGTATGTCCTGATGGATGTAGGGCTGGGCTACCAACTCAAGGGCAGCATGTCCGGTATGCGACTCGATGTCCTCGCACAGAACATCCTGAACAATATGCATCGGGAATTCGTCGGTGCGCCGAAGCTGGGTCGCATGACCACCGTTCGTCTGACGTACAATTTGTAAGAGCGCACGACGGCGGATGATCCGGCACGGGATTCCAATCTGCCCGGCAACGGATTGCCCGTCCAACAACCCCGGGGGAAATCGCTTCGCGCACGTTTCCGGAATGATCGGGCGCGCAAGGGGACGGTACGGGTTCGCGCTTTTTCCGGCCGTGAATTGCACTGCAAGCCGCCGGATATCCGGAACGTGCGGTACCGTTATGCCGTTTGTTTGGCGCGCGGAATCGGGGTACCTTTCTTGGTTTCGTTCCTCCCCACGCAAATGCAACAAAACGCGAGGATATGCTGGCAGATTTTGTGCCGATTCTCATCATGATGCTGGTCGCCGCCGGTGTGTCGGCAGCCTTGCTGTTGGTGTCCTTTAAGCTGGGACCCAAACGGCCCACGGCGTTGAAAGGATCACCGTACGAGAGCGGTATGGACCCAATCGGAACTGCGCGCGATCGGTTCTCGGTCAAATTCTATCTGGTTGCCATGATTTTCATCGTATTCGATGTGGAGCTTGTTTTCATGTATCCCTGGGCAGTCAGTTTTCAGGATTTTATCTCGGACGGAACAGGATTGACCAGCCTCCTGATCCTCGTGATTTTTGTTCTCATTCTGTTGATCGGTCTGCTCTACGACATCAAAAAGGGCGGACTGGACTGGGACTGATTCTTGGTCAACATGGCGGCGCACCGGGTCCGGCGAACGGATGCTCTCCCGAACGGCTTGCCCAATCTGAAACTGGATTATGAAGGAAGCGCAAGAAGGGTTTTTGACGACGAGTATTGACGCCGTAGTTAATTGGGCGCGCTCCAACTCCGTTTGGCCGATGCCCATAGGGCTGGCCTGTTGTGCGATAGAGATGATGGCATTTGCAGGGCCTAAGACGGACGGCAGCAGGTTCGGCAGCGAGGTTTTCCGCTTTTCTCCGCGTCAAAGTGATCTCATGATCGTTGCCGGCTGGTGCTCTTACAAAATGGCCCACGCCGTCAGGAGAATCTGGGACCAGATGCCCGATCCAAAGTGGGTGATCTCCATGGGCTCGTGTGCCAATGGC
>CAZIIP010000137.1:0-8589 GCA_964539455.1 uncultured Rhodothermales bacterium | reverse complement strand
CGGATATTCGTGGAGAAAAATGATCTGAAAGAAACGGATCTGTATGTCGCGTGCATTGATTTTCATGATGAGGTGCCCGAGTGGGGGCAGCGTTTCGATATTGCTCCTCCACTTTCTGATTGGCAGGCCATCGACGCCGCTCCGCTGCTCGATGCCCTGTTTCTGCACATCGACGAGACCGAACGCTTTTGCGCCTCGGATTTCGACGCACAAAACGCGGTTTGGCGCTTGACCGACAACAACAAAATTGGAGAGGCCGCACTGGAAGCTGTTCTGGCGGAAGCCGGCATCGAAGCGGGTACGGCGATTCTCGATTTTCCCCGGCTCTCGAACCCCGCTGCGTCGGACAGCGCACACGCAGTACTCGTACCGCTGGAGCTTTTTGTCGCGAAGCTGAATCCGGCAAGCGTGCTGACGGCTCCGGGTATGGAGGTTCAGGTTTCCGGCCAGGTGACCGGACCGCTGAACGAAAGCGAACCAACGGAATACGGGTGGACGCTATCCAGCCCGCCAAACAGCCGGGCCACGTTAATCACGGCAACCGGCACGGCGAAGCTCGTGCCCGACAGGCGTGGTATGTACGAGATCGGACTTGCAACGGACGCCGGTGATAACGTGGTCCAGCTCGGTGAAGGGGTGCGCGTCACGGCCGCCGACGCGGAGACGGACACATTCGAGCGCGGGTCGCTATCGGAGGGTCCGGCAGGATGGACAACAAGTGAAGACAATCCCTGGAAGGTTGCCGAGGGAAGGGCCCGAACGGGTTCCTTTGCCGCCGTTTCTGCTACCATTGCGGATACGGTTGTGGGGTTCGCCGGTGATTCGACATCGATTTCGGCAAGATTCGTAACAACCAGGGACGATACACTGGCTTTTGCCGTCCGCGTCTCCTCCGAAGAAAACTTCGATGTCCTGAAATTCATGGTGAACGGAACTGTTTTACGTGAATGGTCGGGCGAAACCGGTTGGTTGACCGACTACATCCCACTCGGCACCGGAGAGCAGTTCGTCGAGTGGAGCTATGTGAAGGATGAGGTGGTGTCGGAGGGTGAGGATCGCGCATGGATCGACGACGTCGTCTTCCCGAAATCTGCAATGGTAACAGGGCAGTTGACGGACGGTCCGGAAAGCAGGGAAACCTCCCTTGCAGGGATCTATCCGAATCCCTTTGCCACGAATGCCACCATTCGGTTTACGCTTCCGGAGGAATCGCGCGTAGACATTTTCCTGATCGATGCCTTGGGGCGAACGGTCCGGCGCATCGATCACGGGGTATGGAATCCGGGAACACATGCGGTTGCCCTCGACGGCACGGGCTTGCCAAAAGGCGTGTACTTCGTCGTATTCAAGGCCGGTTCCTTTCGAATGGCGCGTCCCATCGTTCGCGCCGGGTAATGTACCGATGCTCTACGTTACAGACGCGCGGCTGATGGACAGGCAGACAGACGTGCAGATGGCCGGCGGTACCGGGGTGTCGAAAGGGTATGAAAGCCCATAAAGCGGAAGCAGACCGTTAATGTCCTGCACAGGCAAGCAATGGTGGTGTGAATTGAACGGCAAAATGGGCAAAAATGGCCATTCGATCCGATGAAAATTGGAATCTGGTCTTTGAGCCGAATACATTGGAGCACGCGAAACAACACAATCATCGCGGGCAGTGCGGATAATAAGCAAGCACTTTCCGCAGAAACCATTGATGAGCGAATTTATGGACAGGATTAACGCTGCAGTTGTCGGTGCCGGATTTATTGGACCGGTTCATGTCGAGGCCCTTCGACGGGCAGGCATCACGCCGATCGGTATTATGGGTATATCGGAGGAGGAATCCCGGTCTGCTCAACAATCACTCGGGCTGGAGAAAGCATACACGAGCCTGGACGAAATATTGGCCGATCCCGAGGTCCACGCGGTTCACCTGGCCGTGCCGAACCGGTTTCACTACCCGTACGCCACCAAAGTATTGGAAGCCGGGAAGAATGTGCTGTGTGAGAAACCGTTGGCAATGGATACGAAAGAATCGGCCGAACTTGTTAGGCTGGCCGAGAAGAGCGGTCTTGCCGCCGGCGTGTGCTACAATATTCGTTTCTATCCGATCAATCTGGAAGTGCGTGACATGGTTGCGCGCGGGGACCTAGGAGACGTTTTTTCGGTGGTGGGCAGCTATGTGCAGGATTGGATGCTGTACGATACCGACTACAACTGGCGCGTCCTTGCGGAGGAGGGTGGCATCCTCCGTGCGGTAGCCGATATCGGTACGCACTGGATGGATCTCATCACTTCGATCACCGGACTGAAACCCAAACAGGTTTTTGCCGACCTGAAAACCGTCCACCCGGTCCGCAAGCGGCCGCTCGGTGAGGTGGAGACGTTCACGGGCAAAAGTGCCGAAGAGCAAGAGACCGAACCGATCGACATCATTACAGATGATGCGGGAAGCGTGCTTTTCCGGTTTGAGGGAGGCGCTACGGGCGCCCTCTGGGTCTCACAGATCACGGCAGGACGGAAAAACTGCCTGCGCTACGAGATTTCCGGATCGAAGAGCGCCGTTGCGTGGAACTCCCAGCATCCGAACAACCTCTGGGTGGGACACCGCGAACGTCCGAACGAGGAATTGCTTCGCGATCCGTCTCTCGTTTCCGATCTGGCCCGCGGCCACATTGCCTTCCCCGGCGGACACAACGAAGGTTTTCCGGATACTTTCAAGCAGTGTTTCCGGGCTTTCTACGATGCCGTCGCCAACAAGACACCGGCCTCCGAAGCCCTGTATCCTACATTTGAGCAGGGCCATCACGAGGTCGTACTCTGCGAGGCGATTTTGAAAAGTCACCGGGAAGAGCGCTGGGTCGACGTTGCCTAGGCGAAGCATCCTTAATAATCAATGCTATGAAACTCGGATTTGTAAGCGCTATTCTCCCGGATTTGTCGCTCGAGGAGGTCTTGGCCTTCGCCTCGGAGGTCGGATACGATTGCGTCGAACTCATGTGCTGGCCGAAAGGTGGCGCCGAGCGCCGATATGCAGGAGTCACCCATGTGGATGTGACCGAGTTCACGGATGATGAAGCGGCCCGCGTGATCGGCCTGGCGGAGGATGTCGGTGTCGAAATCAGTGGGCTGGGATATTATCCGAATCCTCTTGCACCGGACCGTAACGAGGCCGAAGTCTACATCCGCCATATCGGCAAACTCATTCGAGCGGTCGGGGCGCTGGGAATCACCCAGGCAAACACCTTCATTGGCCGCGACTGGACCAAGTCGGTTGAGGAAAACTGGCCGAGGTTCAGGGAGGTCTGGATTCCACTGGTCGAGCTGGCCGAATCGCTCGGGGTGAATGTGGCCATCGAAAACTGTCCGATGTTGTTCACAAACGACGAATGGCCCGGCGGGAAAAACCTCGCCCACTGTCCGGCCATCTGGCGCCGCATGTTCGACGAGATCCCGAGCCCGAACTTCGGGCTCAACTACGATCCCTCACACATGATCTGGCAACACATGGATTACCTGAAGCCGATGCGTGATTTCGCGGATCGCATCAGTCATGTGCATGCCAAAGACGTCAGACTCGATCAGCACCGCCTCAATGAGGTCGGCATTATGGCGACTCCGCTGGAGTACCATTCGCCCAAGTTGCCGGGATTGGGAGAGGTCGACTGGGGACGATTCGTCTCCGTGCTGACGGACACCGGTTATACCGGCGCCGTGTGTATTGAGGTTGAGGACCGCGCCTATGAGGGATCGCTGGAAGCAAGAAAGCAGTCGCTTCGTCAGAGCTATACGTATATGCGCCAGTTTGTCCCTAAAATGTGACGGGTAGGAGCCGGCGATACCTGTGGTGGGGTAAGTTGCCTGTATGAAGCAAATGAGGGATGCCGACCGGGTGGCGGCGGACCGCCCGCATTTTTAGCAACCTCCAACCTTCGACGGGGAATTGTCGTATGTCTGTTTCGTATAGAGACATCGCCAAAATGATCGATCATGCGCTTCTCAAGCCGGATGCTACGTTCGAAGAACTTGAAGCCGGAATCGACCTGGCCCTCGCATACGATGTGGCCGGCGTATGCATTCTTCCGCACTATCTGCGGACATGCACCGAGCGGTTGCGATGCAGCACGGTAAAGCCTTCTACCGTCATCGGCTTCCCACATGGGGCGCACACCACCGATGTCAAGGTTGCCGAGGCAATCCGGGCGCTGGACGATGGTGGCGAAGAACTGGATATGGTCGTCAATATATCCCGCGTCAAAAGTGGTGATTGGGAGTACGTAAGCGACGAAATCCGTGCCGTCATTGCTCCCGCACACGAGCGGGATATGAAGGTGAAGGTAATCTTCGAGACCTGCTATTTGAACGACGAGCAGAGAATCCGACTGTGCGAAATATGCGGTGATGCCGGTGCGGACTGGGTGAAAACGTCGACCGGATTCGGAAATCGGGGGGCGACACACGCAGATTTGCGGCTGATGCGGGCGCATGTGCCCGACGGCGTACAGGTAAAGGCGTCAGGGGGGATACGTACACTCGATGCCTTGCTCGATATCCGGGAACTGGGGGTGACCCGCGTCGGCACCTCCTCTACAAAGGCTATCCTGGACGAATGCAAGCGCCGTTTGGCTGAGACATAGTGGCCATTTGGCCGCTGTGGTCAACGACTTCCGCCACATAGCCCGCCATGCCTCGTGACTAGGCGGCCCCGCCCCGGACGTCACGCCCTGATCAGATTCTGGAATTTGAAGTGGTATTGCCTCTAGAAGGCTGTCGGGCTTTCGGCGTAAGTTTATTATTTACAGTAATTCCGTCACGACGCTAATTGCGCTTAAGTGAAATAAAAACAAAGAGGCTATTTTTCAAGTCCGACAAACTCCTCGGACCGGTGAAAGATGGTGTAGCATCCCGCTACAAAAAGTCTTCGCGATTCGGCGAGAAGGCATCTACCAAGCGCGTGGTTTCCGTCAGTAAGCGGATACTGTGTTTCTTGTCTGAGGGCACGAGGAAAACGTCGCCGGGTCCAATTTCTTGTGGCTCCTCCCCTTCGCAATAGAAAACGAGCCGTCCTTCCGCGACGAAAGAAATTTGTTCGTGCGGATGGCTGTGGGGAGGTTCCGGCCTCTCCCACGGTCCGTCCGTGAAGTCCAGAACAGCAACCATCAGGTGATCCAGATAGGCGAGCCGGCGGGTGAGTCCCGGGCGGACCGTCTCAGAGTTTTCCATCCAGCGAATTACGGGCATGGCAACACGGTACGGGCTGTTGGTACACGAGATGAGGCGACATGGTCGCTTGCGACACGCGGAAAAAGGCGCTATTCACGCTTGAGAAATACGTTTGTAAACGTGACCGTGGCGCCGTCGACCGCAAAACCGAGAGGTCCGGAGGCATTCATGTCGACTTCCGCGTTATCGAGCGCGCTCTCTCCATCGACGGTGACGGAAACCGAGGATCCTGTCACGTTCACGATCGTGCGGTGCCATTCCCCTGCCGAGACGCCGCCGCTGAGAAGCACAGGATCCTCCGCTGCAAACGGGCCGTCACCAACGCCACCCACAAGATGCGGCCCATTTTCACCGCGCGGATAGAACGTGACGATATGATCCGCCGTTGCATCCTCTTCGATTTGCCAATCGAACATCAGGGTGTAGTCGGCAAACGATTCATCTTCCGTCATGAGCAATGCCGCGTCATTGTCGGGTTCATTGCGAAATCTGAAATTGTCGGCTACCCACGCTTCGTTCGATCCGGTATTCCATCCCGAGAAGTCCAGGCCATTGTAAAGCGACGCGAACCCCTGTGCCGCCGTACCCTGTTCGGACGGAAGTGGATTGGTGGAAGGAAGTTCATGAATGCGGATGTTTCGAAAATGCGCCTCTGCGCCCTCGGATTCGAGACATATGTATCCTGTTCGTGGAATGACGTCGGTTCCTCCGGCTACCTGTTTGCCGTTGATCGACAGTGTCACGCGGCCGTCATTGCTTTCGATGCGATAGTGGTTCCATTCGCCGAGCGGATTGATACGATTCTCCTGGGGACGACTGGAACCCTCTCGATCTTCGCGTGCCGTGCCGGGATCGGGCGTCATTTCTGCGCCCATCATCGCAAACAGGTCGCCTGGATTCCCGTCAAGGATCTGGGCCTCTAGTGTTCGCGGGAAAGGCATACCCTTGATCGGAAGCGCGTCCGTATGAACGAAGAGGCCGGCGTTGCCGCCTTCCGTAAGATGCCGCCACTCCATCTCCAGGATGAAGTTTTCATACTGTCTTTCCGTTCGCATAATCCCGGTCGGAAAACCGGAACAGATAATCATACTGTCTTGCACCGTAAAGGTGGAGGGGGCAACGTTGACCGGTACCCATCCGTCGAGGTTGACGCCGTTGAAAAGCGGCGTAAATTCTACCGAATCGGATGCCGTGCACCCGGTGAACAATCCGAGTACAACAACGATAGTGGCAAAGCTGAACGTATTCCGCATGGTGGTCTCTTTGTTTGGTGGCGAACCATAAATGTAGGCAGCAAATCAGAAAAACACCGAAACGACAGAACATTCGGCCCTGCTGCGGTTGAATTTCAGCAAGATTCCGCGGCCGAAGGCCGAAGAAAGGACGATTTTTCGCCGGTGTCGATGTCGCAGTCGTCTATTTCGTTGCCTGCGTCTCAAATCCGGGAAAACGGATCCAGCACCCGAGGTTACATTAAAGGCATGTCTGACTTCAAATTTCTGCACCTTGCCGATGTGCATCTGGACACCACCTTCCATAGCAGAAAGGCAGCCGTCCGCGAACGGCTCAAAGAGGATATCCGGGTATCTTTTCAGCAGGGCATCGACCATGCAATTGAAAACGAACTCCACGCGGTTCTTATTGCCGGAGACCTCTTTGACGGAGCGTTTTTGAGTCTCAAGACGGAACGATTTCTTGTCGACCAGGTGAATCGTCTCGCTTCTGCGGGTATCACGACGGTCTACGCTACCGGCAATCACGACTACGCAGGCAATATCGGCCGTATCGGCGAGGCAATATGGCCGGAGCGTTTTCATCTGATTTCCGGTCCTGAGCCGCGTTCCATCGAGATCTCGACCGGTGACGGTCATCACCGCGCTACGGTTATTGCGGCAGGACATGCCGGGCCGAGGATTGCCGCCAATCTGGCGGCGTCATTTCCCGCAGCCGACGAAAGGGATACGACCGTGGGTCTCTTGCATGCCCACGTGGCAACGGCAGGCGGTGTCGCGATGCACGATCGTTATGCGCCCTGTTCCGTGGAAGATCTGGACAAGCGGGGATACGACTATTGGGCACTTGGCCATGTGCACACGCGACAGTCGGTATCCGATACTTCGGAGGTATGGTATGCAGGAAACGTACAGGGCCGGCATTCCGGAGAGACCGGCGCAAAGGGGGGACTCACGGTGACCATTGAGGAGACGGGAGTGGTCCGCATCTCATTTCTGGATCTGGCGCCGACCCGATGGGAAGTGTTACATCTTGACGACTTGCATGCGGTCACAGAACTGGAGGAGTTGTCGGCACGGGCACGAAAAGCGTATCGAACACTGAAGGAAGCCGACGAAGCGGGACGCGACTATATTCTTCGCGTTGTGTTGAGCGGACCGTGTCCATTTGCCGCGATCCTTAAAGAGGAGGGACAACGCGAGGAGTTGGCCGAAATGCTGACCGACGAGCTCGGAGCCCTTGACGTGGAAGTCAAACTTGAGGGGCTGACGCCACTTCTGGATGTAGAGGCTCACCGTGGCCAGCCACACGTGCTCTCCGAAGCGCTGGCGCTGATCGAACGGCTGCCGGATGAGCCGGAACTGTGGTCCAGCTTGCCGCTCGGCGCACTGGCTGCAGATCCCGAAGATCGCATGGCGTACCTCACGTCCCAGCTCCATGGACTCGATCGCGAGTTGGTCGATCGGATGCAACACGAGGAGGATTGAGTATGCGCATCACTTCGTGCCATATCAAGGCATTCGGATGTTTCAGCGATCTTGCATTGGAGAACCTGGACGCGCCGCTGGTGGTCGTGACCGGTCCGAATGAAGCGGGGAAATCCACGTTTTTCCGATTTTTGAGATCCATGATGTACGGCTTCCGACCGGCTCGTGCCGACCAGCATCCGTATCAGCCTGCCGGGTCCGGCCATCTGGAAGGTGGTCTGCACTTTCGAATGAACGACGAGACGGAGGCGGCGGTTAGCCGCAAGCTGATGAGCGCACCGAAAGGCACGCTGGAAATCGAGGGCCGTGTCTCCGACTTGCGGAACAGCATGATTCCGGCGGTAGAGCATATTCCGAGAGTGGTATACGAGTCGGTTTTTGCCGTCACATTGCACGATATGGCGGCACTGGACGAGAAAGCATGGCAAGAAGTCGAACAGCGGCTGCTCGGTGGCATGACTATGGAGCATCTGCGCACGGTGAGTACTGTACTTTCCGAAATTGAAAACGAAGCGGGAAAACTGTGGCGTCCGACACGTCGCGGCAATCCGATGTCCAGACAGCTAACGGACAAACTGAAAGAACTGAAGAAGGATCTTTCGGAAGCAACGGAAAACGATCGCCGGCTGCGAGATCTGATGGAACAAATAGCTTTGTTGAAGGA
>CAZIIP010000136.1:0-8597 GCA_964539455.1 uncultured Rhodothermales bacterium | reverse complement strand
AAGACCAGAAACTGAAATGAATTAAAAAGCATGCGGTCGCTATTGCCCTGGCTTCATCGGCATTGCCGGGTTTCCGTTTCTCTGGCTTTGGTCACGTTTCAGTGCAGTTGCCGACACGCCGGCATACGGATCCGACGAAATAACCCGGCGTTATCCGTCCGGACTACTTCAAGAGGCCCTTTCACGCGCACCGGCTTCCAAAGCTCCGCGGTCATCGGCCGGCGGGAAGATAGGATGCAAGGGCATTCCACTCCACCCATTCCAGGAGTTTGTTGAACTTGAAAAATAGTCCCTATGCTTTTATTGGACTTAAGTGCGATTAGCGTCGGGACTTGTTTTTTGTAAATAAGATACTTACTCGGAAAGTCCGACAGCCTCCTAGTAGGGCAGTTTCGGGAGATCATCCCGTTTACGATAGACATTGACGACCAGCGCCAGCAGACAGGTATTCGCCAGCAGCGCCGATCCCCCGTAGGATATGAAAGGCAATGGAATTCCTATGACCGGCAGCAGGCCCACCGTCATGCCAATGTTGATCAAAATATGTACAAAGAAGACACCGGCAACGCCGGCGGCGAGCATGGGCCCGAATGGATGCTTGATCTTCGTGCCGATCACAACGATGCGCACGAGCAAAATGCCGAAGATGAGCAACATCAACGCCCCTCCGAGAAAGCCGAATTCCTCGCCCACGACGGCGAAAACGAAGTCGGTCGACTGTTCGGGGACGAATGCCATCTGCGTCTGCGTTCCCTGCAAAAAACCCTTACCCGTCAGACCACCCGACCCGATCGCGGCGCGTGCCTGGATGATGTGAAATCCGCTGGTCAGACGATAATCTTCCGGATTTACAAACGAAAGAATCCTCCCCAACTGATAGGGCTGGAGCACCTTTGCCAGTGCGATCGATACGCCGGCGACCACACCGCCGTTGGCCACCGCCGATAGTCCGGCAAGGACGCTCTTCCTGGTCGCGACAAGTATTGCGATCGTGACGATCACGGCAAACGCTATTGCGGCAGGCTGGTACACAATGGCCAAATAGCCGGAAACCACCGGCGTTATCAGCAAGAGAATCCACTCGAGTGGAATTCCCATCCAAAAAAGCATGACGGGGATGAGTGCGAAGAAAACAAGGGCGGTTCCGGTGTCGTTTTGCAGCACGATCAACACTCCAGGAACCGCCAGGAGCAAACTGACCCCGAGCGCCTTCAATATCGGATTCGACTGCTTCTTGCGGAGCGCGATCAGCTGCGCCACCGCCAGCACAGTGCCCACCTTTGCCAGCTCGGAAGACTGCAGACTCATCGGTCCGATGGACACCCACGATCTCGCGCCGTTTATCTCGCGACCGAACAACAATGCGGCCAACACAAGCGCCATCGAGACGGAATAAACCGGGAATGCCATAGTGCGAAGGAGTCGAACCGGTAAGAGCATGATCACGATGCCGGCCACCGTACAAACGATCAACCAGGTCAGCTGTCGCTGGAAGTTTCGTTGTACCGATTCAAGCAGAAACTCCGATGCAGCCGTATGCGTGGCGCTGTAGATCGCGGCCAGTCCGATAGCGACCAGCGCGCCCCATGTCGCGATCAGTACCCAATCCATCTCTCGACGCCGTCGTGCCATAATCAACCTCCGGACACGCCTGCGATGGAGGATCGGGAACGCGAGTACCTGAGGTCCAGCAGTGGTGCGCGCTCGCCCGGCGCCCGATGCCATACGGCCCCGGAACCGTCTTCCATCCCTTCCGACACCTTGTTGCGCGCCATTGCATGTACCCATGCGGGGTGTTGCGAGGTGTCGCCCGTCAGGTACTGTTCCATCAACAAGCCTCCGATTGGCGCGGAGACGCTCGACCCGAAACCGGCATTCTCGACAAGAATGGCCACCGCTATCTGAGGCTCTTCAAACGGTGCAAAACCCATAAACCAGGCATGATCCGCTCCATGAGGATTCTGGGCCGTTCCGGTTTTCCCACCGAGTTGCATGTCGCCCCACTTGACGGTCGAATTGTTTTCCATCACCATGCGACGCATGCCCTCCCGAACCATGTCAAAATATCGCGGCTCGATGGGTATGCGATCCGCAGGCGCGACCTCCGGATCGATTTCCTCACCCGATTCCGAGTGAATAATCTTCTTCACGAGATGGGGAGAATGCAGCACTCCGCCGTTGGCTACGGCCGCGCAGTACCGGGCAAGTTGCAGCGGTGTCACCCCGAGGTCGCCCTGACCGATGCCCAGAGATACAAGAAAACCCCTCGTCCAGCGGTTCTTACCATAGCGCCGATCGAAGTAGGTAGAGTCGGGAAAGATGCCCGGAATCTGGACGGGCAAATCGGTCGGCATCTTGACGCCGAATCCGAAACGTTCACCCCATTCCGACCAGCGCTGGAAATCCTGGCGCATCATGACCGTGAAAAAGAACGTGTTGCACGATCGTTTGATGGCATCTTTCACCGTGAGGGTGCCGTGAGCGTCCATGCATCTGAAATACCTGCCGCCGAAATAATAGCCTCCCGTGCAGGTGATGGGGGTATCTTCCGCTATGACGCCATCCTGCAGTGCCGTCAGGGCCATAAATGGCTTGAAGGTGGAGCCTGGGGGCTGACGACTCAATGTAGCACGGTTGAACAACGGTACATACTTGTCCTTTTGTATGCCTTGCCAAATTTCATCATCAACCATACCGGAGAGATACGCAGGATCGAAATCGGGTGCGGAGGCGAGAGCGAGTATCTCTCCATTACGGGGATCCAGTGCTACGACCGCGCCCCGCTTGTTTACCAGAAGATCTTCCGCAAGCGCCTGAAGGTGCGCGTCAATCGTGAGTACAAGGTCGTGGCCACTGACAGGATCAATGTTATCGGAGCCATTGCGGTAGGCTTTCACCTCCTGTCCCCGGATATTGACCAGAACGAGTTCCGCACCCATCTGACCACGCAGGTGGGATTCATAGGTACCTTCAATGCCGGCCTGGCCGATCCGATCACCCATGAAGTAGCCCTCGGCAGCCTTTCGATCGAGTTGCTGACGCGTGACCTCGGTTAAATAGCCGTAGATATGGGATCCGTTGACCTCGCCGTGATACCGCCGTCGTGCATCCACACTGAAATCGACGCCCGGTAACTGGTACAGATTCTCCTGAATGCGGCTGAACACCTCAAACGGCACATCGCGGAAAATGCGCGATGCCCTGTAACTGCTCCAGGCCCTGGCCGAGTCTACACGCTGCGTTACCGTCTCCTCCGCCACCCCGAGCAAGTCGGCCAACAGGCCGATTTTCGACGCATCAAAATACCGTGGAATAACCGTCAGGCTGTATCCCGGCGCGTTGTCCACCAGCAATCGTCGCTCACGGTCCAGTATCAGGCCGCGCGACGGATTGACCCGCTTCGAGTGAACGGCCGTTCGCATCGATTCATCGGTGTGAATGTCCGATTCGAGCAGCTGTAACTGGACCAGCCGCCCGAGCAATATGACCAGCACGGTAGCGACGAGACCGAGAAACAGACGCCGGCGAAGACGAAGATCGTCCATTCGAAAGGTGGTTTAGGCAAAGCGGATCCGGATAATGAATTAGTTGCATCTTGCCGCCACATGTTCCGGATTTCTGAAAAATAGTAACGTTTTTTTACAGATATCGTACACGCACCCACGTCAGACGCCCCCATTACATTAATTAGCATTTTTAGTTAGCACGCGCATCCATAGATTATAAGGTTCACTATGTCATCGGGAATCCAGGTCGAGACCGTACGACTGCTGCGCTGCATCGTGGTGGTCGCTGCGTTTGCCGTGTCCCGATCGATATCTGTCACCGACCTACTCGTTCCACATGGGCGACACGCTACTGATACTACAACAGACGGGTACGTCGATCTCCGCCTGGGCAATAACACGTGAAGGCGAGACGCTCGCACGCCGGGAGATCGCGTTGCCGCTCAGCCATATCTCGGACGACCGTCTCGAAGTAGATGCGCACGATGTTTCGCTGATCGCCGGTGAGGTATTGGACGGGATTCTCAAACACATCGAGCTGGAGCGTTTCGCCGGTGTCTCGCTCGTCTCGCAAACGGGTTACACGGTAATGTGGGAAAGGGCGGGCAGCCGGCCGTTTACCCCGCTGGTAGTGCGTGACGACGTCAGAGGCCAGGAATTGAGCGCTAATTTCCGCCGCCGCGGGTTCGACGAGCCGTTTCGCATTCGAACGGGCCGCATACCCGTCGGGCAGGCTGCGGGATTCAAACTGAGCGTACTCCTGTCGGACATCTCCAAAGCGTTACACAGGGCGGCACTGGGGGAGCTGTGTTTCGGTACCGTCAACACCTACCTGATTTGGCGGTTGTCGGGCTCGAAGGTGCACGCAATCGATCGCACGGATGCTGCCGAGACGATGCTCTTCAATCTGGAACGGCTCGACTGGGACAATGAGTTGCTGGAGGTTTTCAACGTTCCGAGTGCCTGTTTGCCCGTCGTCTATCCTCCGGCATTCGTCTACACCGAAACGACCCTGGGCAGCAAGTTGCCGGCGGCGGTTCCGCTCGCGGCATCGGTCGCGGAACCGCAAGCCGTGGTTTTCGGCTGTGACGTTGCCGAACCGGGAGCGGCATTGGTATATCTGGATGAGACCGTTCACGTCAAAGCCATCACCGGGCCGGAGAGAGCCCGCGGCGCAAATCGATCCGACCTCACTTGCGATAAGGAAGGCCTCACGCAGTTTATGGAGCCGGTAACGCTGGTCGACGGCGGCAATTTCAAGCGGTGGGCCGAAGCCCTGGGTTTGCCGCGCACGATCAACAATCTCGAAAAGATCGCCCTGTCCGAAGAACCGGATCCGGGGCTTTTTCTGCTCGATGATGCTCCGACCGAAAGCGTCTCCAGCGTACAGGAGCACCGCAAAGTGATGCTGCACGGGCTGAGGGCAAAAACCACCGACGCACAGATTGCCCGTTGCCTCTTCACCTCCATTGCACACCGGATTCGGACGACACTCGACGGCCTGGCATCACCAAAGGTGAAGAAACTCACGATCGACGGACCGTTGGCCGGAAGCAAACTTCTGGCCCAGTCGATCGCGGACGTAACAGGCTGTCCGGTGATCGCCTTCAGCAACGGTGACAGCGCCGTTATCGGGGCAGCACAGCTCGCCGGCTTGACGCTGGGCTGGGATACGAACATCGATACCTTCCGAAGCAAATCCGTGATTCGGCCACAGTCCAAGGCCGCGCAACGACGTTCCGCAGCGCAAAAGTGGCAGAAAGCCCTGGCATCGCGGGAGTAAGCATCCTTCCGATCTGCGGCCAAACCCCCGTATCCATGGTGCCGGTCGACTGCGTCGACGCATTTGCGGCTTCGGCCTTCTCCGGTAATCCGGCTGCGGTTTGCCTTCTGGAACACACCGCTCCACCGGCATGGATGCAACGGTTGGCAGGGGAAATGAACCTGTCGGAAACCGCCTCTCTGGTTCCGGAAGCCGATGCATTCGCCCTCCGATGGTCTACTCCCGAGGCCGAAGTGGACCTCGGCGGACACGCAGTAACCGCCTGGCAGGGCACCCCCTCGGCAAACGTGACGCCCACATGAAGCCTGACGGAACGCGCCCCATGGACAGGCGTTAGTCCTTTCGCTATGTGGCACCCGCACGATCGAAATCGCGGGTAACCACCGTGAACCTACGTCACATGCGTGCGTAGTAGCCGGCCCGCATGACCAGGTCGAACCATATGGTTTTTTAGATACCACCAACCGATTCTTTGAGGCCCATGTACGTTCCGCGTTCGCAACGGATGCTGGATCAGTATCTGCAGGAAATCGGGCAATATCAGCTCCTCACGCCCGATCAAGAGGTGACGCTAGCCAGGCGTATTAAAGATGGTGATCAGGAAGCTCTTCATCGCCTGACGCGCGCCAACCTTCGATTCGTGGTTTCGGTAGCGAAAAAATACCAGGGACAGGGGCTGTCTCTCGCCGACCTTATCAATGAGGGTAACTACGGGCTGATCAAGGCTGCCCAGCGGTTTGATGAAACCCGCGGATTCAAGTTTATCTCCTATGCCGTTTGGTGGATCCGTCAGGCAATTCTCCAGGCCTTGGCCGAGCAGAGCCGCGTCGTACGGCTTCCGCTCAACCGGATCGGCACCATCTCGAAGATCCGCAAAACCAGCGCCAAACTGGCTCAAAAGCACGAGCGTACGCCAAACATAGAAGAGCTGGCGAAGGAGCTCGAGGTCGATGTGGAGAAGGTTCGGGAAGCGATGCAGCACACCGGTCGCCATCTCTCGATGGATGCACCATTCAACGAGGACGACGACAACAGCCTGCTCGACGTCCTGCCGGACGAGGACGACGATACGCCCGACGATCCCCTGATGGACGAGTCGCTGAAGATTGACATCGAGCGCGCCCTCTCAATGCTGCATCCCCGTGAGGCGGAAATCACACGCCTGTACTTCGGTATCGGTCGTGAACACCCGCTCACACTGGAGGAAATCGGCCAGCGGTTCAACCTTACCCGGGAGCGTGTCCGCCAGATCAAGGAGAAAGCGCTCCGAAAACTTCGCCAGAAACACCGCCGGGACGAACTCCAAATCCATATCGGGTAACGGTCGATCCCCTAAAACGGATAAACCGCCTTGATCCGATAATACAGATCGACCGTTCCTCCACCGAGCGCCGTTACGGGCTGCGCAACACCGGCGGCATGGAGCAGTTCCAGGCCGCCGAAACGGAGCAGATTCTTTACCTCTACACCCATACCCACTTGGGATTGAAATACTCCGCCGAATAGCTGGTCTTGCCACACCCCCCCGGCATCAACAAAGGCGGCGAGCGCCGTTCTGCCGAATCCTGCCACGCCCAGGAGACGCGGCTTGACGGAAAGCGCCAGGGGAACCCGATACTCCAGACTTGAGAAGGCCAGATGGCGGCCGATTACGTACCGTCGGTAGCCCCGCACCCGTTCCGATTCGCCGATCCGAATAACCGATTCCGAAAACGGGGGTTTCAGCGTCACATCGTCGTAGCGAGACAGGCCGATGAAATTCTGTGCCGCCGATTGCCCGAATTCACTCTCGAACCGGTTGTACCAGTAGAGACGGGTACGCCCCGGAGCACGAAAAATCCGGTACGTCAAAATACCCAGACGGACATAGTCGTCCGCGGAGGGTGACAGCATCCCGCTCCCGATTGTGAACCGAGCGAGGACACCGTGTCCAGTGAGCGGATGAATACCGTTGTGCCGGTATGGCGGTCGGTACCGTGCGCGAAATGACACACCCACAGCCAACCGGGTCACTTCTTCCGGCTCCTCCAGGCCTTCGTCTATCTGTCCGAACCGCGATTCGTCCCAGATAGGATCAATGTGACCATATTGAACCCGCAAGCCCAGCCGCGTGGTGCGATACGGCTTCCGGGTCAGGTCCAGCGGCCAGTAGGCTCCAAAGCTCGTTCCGGTAAACCGCTCCAGCAATATGCCGCTACCGTAAACCCGGGCGAATGCAGGAAACCGCCAGAGTGTCCCGACAAGCGTCGGCCGATTCCGGTTGTTGACATACTGAATGAAGTACGAACTGTGGACAGCCGGTTCAGAGAACGAGAGGTTCCCGTATGCCAGGACGGCATGCTTGCCAAGCGGCTCCACCCAACCCGTGGCTGCCGCAATACCCCAGTTCCGCGGCGTCAGGTAGTAAGGCACCGCCGCAGTTAGTATATGCTCCAGGTTACGTGCCGGCCGGTACCCATACCGCCGCGATACGGCAACGGAATCGCGGGAAACCAGCTCCGGTACCTCCGGATCCGGTCGTAACCACATCCAGTCGGCGCGCCTTGTCATTTCCGCAGCAGGATCGACCGATGAACGGCGGCCGGCAGGAATCTGCCGGACGGAATCGCACGTTTTATCTACCGGAGTCTTGACCAACAGAAAACCCTCCTCTCCTCCGCCGGCTATCCAGTCCGTCGCTGAGGCGCCGAGCATGAGTCCGGTGACGCGTCGCGGCGAACGATTCAATTTCCGGACATTAACGGAATCGGATCCGGGAACACGTTCAGCGACGTCCCGGAAGGTAAAAACGTTCGGGACACCGTCCTCGAGTGAAGTCACGGCCAAATGGCGGCCGTCCAGACTCCAAAGGGGACGCCGGTAATCAACCGACCCACTACTGACGACCCGTTCTTCCTGTCGGCCCACATGCCGGAGTCGAACGGATCGCCTGCCTGCCGAATCGAATAGACATATCGCCAACCACTTCCCAAACGGATGCCAGCTCAAGCCGGTAATCTGCGTATCGTCCTCATAGTCCGTCACGCGCGTTTCCTCACCCGTGTGCAGGTTCAGGACGTACACGTTGGAGGTGCCGCGAAAGGATGTGGAAAACGCCAGGCGCCGTCCGTTCGGCGAGAAGGTTGGATATGCGGCGCGCCGGTTGATCGTGAGTTGTTCGGAGTCGCCGGTTGCCACATCGACGGCGAACAGGTCGTTTACCCACGATCCTGCGTTGTTGCGAACGGTACGCGTGAAGACTATCCGGTCACCCGCCGGCGACCAGTCGAAAGGAGGCACCATGGGACCCTCCGCGAGATGCCGCCGGG
>CAZIIP010000135.1:0-8603 GCA_964539455.1 uncultured Rhodothermales bacterium | reverse complement strand
GCTCGAGGACTCCTTCCACATCCTCGCGCCTGTAAAGCGGCTCGACCAGCGGGAGTCCTTTCTTTTTGTGCCGCTTGTTGATGAACCGGACATCGTATTCCTGGATATGCGCACTGTCCATCAGCATGATGGAGCAGAGATCGTAGCTTGCATGCGTCATGAAGATGCAACCTCTGAAGCCGTCTTTCCACAGCTTCGGCAAAAGTGCGGAATGATCGATGTGTGCATGCGAAAGTATGACCGCATCGATGTCGGATGCATCAAACGGCGTATTTCTATTCAAATGTTCTGCCTCCTTCCGGCGGCCCTGGTAAAGGCCGCAATCCAGCAGCAAGTTTTTTCCGTTTTCGAGTTCGAGCAGGTGCATCGAGCCCGTGACCGTTTGGGCTGCCCCCCAGAAAGTTAGCTTCATGTGTGGTGTGTGTCGGTGGTGGGTGGGCGGAATAAAAGACCGCCACCCGATCGGTATGGTATCTTTCAGGTTTCGCCGGCAGACGTCGTCGATCGCCTTGATTGGGCAAATTGCCGGACAAACGCCGCTGCCTCGTCGGTATCATCAGTAATCATAAGGAGAGCACCGTAAGGCTTGTCCGCTGCAAGCCGGCGTAGCAGCGGATAAATGGGTTTGGTTTCCGACCAGAAACGTCTGCCGAAGAATACCATGGGACTGGCAAATCCCAGCGTGACGTAGTGGTTTTGCGTAGCGTCCTGGAATACTTCCTGTATCGTTCCGGCGCTCCCGGGGGCAAATATGATTCCTCCGGTCGCAATAGAAACCAGTCCCTCCTCGCGTACGCTGTTCGCGAAGTATTTGGCGATGTCGGTAGCAAAAACGTTGGGAGGCTCGTGTCCGTAAGTCCACGTGGGAATGCCCAGACTCCGGTTGCCGCCGTCGTCCGGCAGGAAAGCAGCGCGAACGTTGAACGCGCTGTCGAGCCAATCGACGATCGGACGGAATCCGGGACACTCTCCCAGCATTGCGATTGCAGATTCAAGCGTTTCCTGTGTCGTTCCGGCGAGGGAAGCGCCCAGATTGGTGGCCTCCATAGCACCTGGTCCCCCGCCTGAAGCCGGCATGAATCCATCTTCAGCCAGCCGTTTTGCGAGGGCCGCAATATCGGCATATCCGGGATCCGTTCGCGCCATCGCATGCCCGCCCATGATCGCAACGATCGTGCTTCCTTTGGCGGTTTCCTCCAGCGCATCGGTAATGGCATGGTCATGCAGTCGTCTGGCAAGGGTTTCGACAATGCCGGCAGGCCTGGGTCCGCCGGTCTGCAGGTAGTGGCGATAGATGCGCGCATCAGGCGTCTGTTCGTAGCGCTTGACGCTTCCTGTGGCATATCCCTCATACAACGATGCTACGGTATAGAGTCGGGAGCGATAGGGCCGGTAGGGCAGGTCCTTTAATATGGGGAAACAGAGCGCGCCGGATTGCTGAACATATGAAAAGGTCTTTTCATCAAAACGGCAACCCAAAAACACGGTGTCGTCGAGTGTGGCTCCGCGAATCCAATGTCCATGCTGCCGAAGGTCAAGGTCCTGGAATACGGTGCCGTCCAGGGAAGCTTCCGTAGAAAGGTAGGCTTCCAGCTTTTCGAGCGATTCGAATTCGATACGCGGGGAAGATGGTGTAGCCATAGCAGCCTCACTGGGGCAGAGAAACGGTTGGAGCACAGCCGACGAAAGGTAAGAATAAGTGGTGGTGGCGACGGCAAACGGTTGATGGGTACGAAGGCGTTCGCTACAATAAAACTTTCACATCCAGTGGACAAACACTTTATGGCAAGCAGAGATCAAGAGGCGGCTCGTATCGTCGTCGCAGGTAGCACGAATACGGATATGGTTGTTTCCGTACGTGCATTGCCGGCTCCGGGGGAGACGGTGCTGGGCGGCGAATTCATGACGGCTGCCGGTGGCAAGGGAGCTAATCAGGCAGTTGCGGCAGCAAGAATGGGGGCACGGGTTGCGTTTATTGCATGTTGCGGAAACGACACGTTTGGGCGGGAAACGCTGCAGGGATTGCGAAAGGATGGAATAGACACCTCGGGTATACGCCTTGCGGAAGATGCGGTGAGCGGCGTCGCGCTGATTCTCGTGGATCAGACCGGGCAAAACAGTATTGCCGTTGCACCGGGAGCGAACGGCAAGCTGTCCGGGGAAGACGTGATCCGGAGCAGGCAAAAGATCCGGGAGGCCGACTATGTGCTTGCGCAGCTGGAAATTCCCGACGAAGCGGTAATGACCGTCATTCGAGAGGCTGCCGACGCCGGCGCAAAGATGATTCTGAATCCGGCGCCGGCACGATCGCTTCCGGTAGAGTGGCTATCGGAAATCGCCGTGATTACGCCGAATGAAACGGAGGCGGAACAGATTTCCGGTGTGCCGGTGGTCGACCGAAAAACCGCTGCCGTTGCAGGCAGAACCATTCGAGAAATGGGTGTCGATTGCGTCGTAATAACGCTTGGATCGGAGGGTGCGTTGATCGTGAAGAAAGATGAAGAGCTGCACGTTCCAGGTTTCCACGTATCGCCGGTCGATGCCACCGCGGCAGGTGACGTCTTCAACGGGGCACTTGCGGTATGTCTGGCTGAAGGCCTGGACGTTGCAGGGGCCGTTCGCACATCATGCGCCGCTGCCGCGCTGTCGGTTACAAGAAGAGGTGCCCAGCCCAGTGCACCCGAACGTCGGGAGGTGGAAGCGTATCTGGAGGTCAGCCGGAATGAAGACTAGTCTGTTGGGCCGGCAAAGCGGTGGACGCGGCATTCTGGCTGCGTGGACCGCGATGGTGTTCGCATGTGCGTTTTTTCCATCCACTGTGTCCCCGGCGCAGGACGGCGGCACATTCGATACGCTCTACAGAGCGTTCGTCGATCCGCCGGTGGAACATACACAGATGCCCTTTTGGTTTTGGAACGGCGATTTGGAGGAGAGTGAGATCAAACGCCAAATTGCGGAGATGCACGGAAAAGGCATTCATGGCTTTGTCATCCACGCACGCATCGGGTTGTCCAGGGAGATCGGATATATGACCCCGAAATGGCTGTCCCTCGTACGTGTCGCGCTGGAAGAGGCGGAGCGTCGGGGAATGATGGTCTATCTGTACGACGAGGGGATGTATCCGTCAGGATCCGCGCACGGAAGGGTAACCGAGGGAAGGCCCGATCTTGCCTCCCAGGGATTGCGCGTGATCTCCCGCCGAATTCGAGGGCCGCAGACGTTGCAACTTGGCATCCCGATCGAAAAGAATGAGAAGCTCGTCGCCGTCGTTCAAATGCAGTGGGCGGAGGCGCAGCAAAAATATCTCGCACATACGGCGCGTGTGGTCACCGGCGCGGATGCGCGCATACCTTCCGGCGAATGGGGTATTTTTATGTTTGTGCAGACTCCCAGTCGCGGCGTCATCCGAGGCGTCCACTGGGACGAAGAGGACAATGCGCCGAACGCACCTGCTTCCGCGGATTTGCTCAACCCGGAAGCGACGGAGAGGTTTATCCGCTATACGCATGAACGATATCTGGAGGCGGTGGGACAGTTCTTCGGCGGTACGGTGGAAGGGATCTTCACCGATGAACCAAGCATTCTCGGCAGAAGAGCTAAACGCGGATTGAGACCCTGGACTGATGGGCTGGACCGCTATGCCGCCGAATTACTCGGTTACGATTTTCGGTTGGCGTTACCGTTTCTCTTCGGCGCGGAGGCGCTCGACGGGCGTGAACTAGCGGTCGAGCGTGACTTTGCGGAGGTCATCCAAGCCCGGTTGGGAGAGTCGTATTATCGGCCGCTCTCCGATTGGTGCGCGCGGCATGACATCGCACTAACCGGGCATCCGGCGGAGGCCGGAGACCAGCATGCGCAGACATATTTTCATCATCCCGGTCAGGACGTCGTATGGCGGTGGGTGCTGCCCGGCAAGACCGCCACGGAAGGAGAACAGAGCACCTCGGCAAAAGCGGCCGCCAGTGTTGCCGCACAGCGAAGCAGGAGGTTCGTGATTAACGAGGCCTACGGGGCGTACGGCTGGCGGTTGACCATGGACGAAATGAAATGGCTGGCCGATTGGCTTTTCGTTCGCGGTACGAACAGACTGGTTCCGCACGCCTTCTACTATTCGGACGAACCACCCAGGCTTATGGAGCGGCCGCCCGACCTGTCATGGTACAACCTTTGGTGGGACGAGTACGATCAGTTTGCCGCCTATACCGATCGGTTGTCGTGGCTGAGGACCGATGCCGTCCCGGTCGTGGATATCGCCATTTTGTCCGCAGCGTCGGAGCCGCCCTGGAGGGCTGCGAAAGTGCTATTGGAACAGCAGGTTGACTACCACTATTTGGCCGTCGATGCACTCGATGAAGTCAAAGACGGCGCGATAGGAAGGGCAAACTATCGCCTTTTGCTGGCAGACGGTGATCTTCATCTTACGGCCGGGCAGGTGAGAGAACTCGATCGGCTGCTGTCGGAGGGCATGCAGCTCGTAGTATTCGATGGAGTCATTGGCGCGCACCCTTTGCGAAGGGGATTTGAGTTGGCAACCCGCCGGCTGGACAGGATTGCCGGCCTTCCGGGTGTACATGAGGTGGAGTCAATCCGCGAAATGACGGAAAAGATTCGGAGCATTGTCCCGGTGGATGTAAGGGCCGATCCCCCTTCGCCGGACCTTCGTTATGCCCACGTTATAAAGGACGGGCACTCACTCTATCTTTTCACCAATGAAGGACAGGCGGACCTTCGAACCCGCTTGTTTTTCGCACAACCGGCGTTTCCCGAGGCCTGGAATCCCGAAAACGGCTCGCGCACGGAGGTCGGCGAACCACGCTCGCACGAGGAGGGAATCAGCTTTCAACTGGTTTTGCCCGTAAGACAGTCCATCGTCATCGCTTTTGATGCGTTGCGGCCGGTCGAGCCGAATAGCGGAGGGGAAAAGATGGTGCAGCGTATTGTGCGCGAACTTCCATCGAACGGCTGGACCATCTCCGCCGAGCGCTTCGGGGAAAACCGGGAGTCCTCATTGGGTTCATGGACACGATTGCCGGGTATGGACACGTGGTCCGGTATGGTATTGTACGAAAGATCGGTGCATGTGCCGGCCGGGGAGGCCTCGAAGGCTACGCGAATCACCCTGGACTGTGGCGCGGCAGAAGTGTTTGTAAGTGCCGTAGTGAATGGCCAACATGCGGGGACTCGCCTGTGGCGGCCGTTTCGGTTTGATGTGACTTCACTGGTACGTCCCGAGGCAAACGACATCGAGATTGGCGTAACCAACACCCGTGCCAATGAGCTGACCGGAGCAGGCTTGCCATCGGGTTTGTTTGGTCCGGTAAAACTTATTTTCGATACCCGGCCCGAGCACTGATCACCTGAACACTCTTGGGCAAGGGCAGCGGATCGCCATCATTTGAGAGACCAACGGTTACATGCGAAGACTAACGGGCATACTGCTCCTGGCGCTCATGTTGAATGCCTGTGGAGACCAGGGACGGCAGGCGGAAGGACCACCGAGAATCGCGCTCATCATGAAGTCATTGGCCAACGAGTTTTTCGTGACCATGGCGGATGGTGCGGAGGCACATCAACGCGAGCATGCCGATCAGTACACGCTGATTGTCAACGGCATCAAAGACGAAAACGACCTCAGCCGGCAGGTTGCCCTGGTCGAGCAGATGATATCGATCGGTGTTGATGCAATCGTATTGGCACCTGCGGATTCACGTGCGCTCATTCCGGTCGCAAAACGCGCTATGGAGTCTGGAGTCGTCGTTGTCAACATCGACAACAAGCTCGATGCCGAAGTAATGGCCGAGTCAGGAGTGGAGATTCCGTTCGTAGGGCCGGATAACAGGGAGGGCGCGCGGGCAATCGGGGAGGTCGTTGCCGAGCGGATATCGGAGGGTGACCAGGTGGCCATCATCGAGGGGATCCCGACGGCATTCAATAGCCGGCAACGGAAACGGGGATTCGAAGATGCCATGCAAGCGGCGGGGGCAAAGATCGTAAGTGTGCAAAGCGGCCGGTGGGAGCAGGCACCTGCGCACACCGTCGCATCTGCCGTCGTGAGTGAGTACCCGCAGCTCAAAGCCATTTTGTGTGCCAACGACAATATGGCTCTCGGAGCGGCGGCTGCCATTCAGCAGGCAGGGCGCGAGGGTGAGGTGATGGTCGTGGGATTCGATAATATTTCCGCCATCAGGCAAATGATCATGGACGGCCGTGTACTCGCCACAGCGGATCAGCATGGGGATCGGCTGGCCGTATACGGGATCGAATACGCCTTGCGGATTCTTGAGGAGGATATTGCGCCTGCAGATAGGAAAACACCTGTCGATCTGGTTACGAATGAAACCCTGTCGGCCGAAATGTAGAGCCGGCGGACGATCAGTCGGATCGGTCCGGTCCGGTATCTTCTGAGTAGCGGCGTACCCGCTTGTCGATCGATTCCGTCTGATCGCGCTCGCGAAGTAGGCGTAACCGCTCTGCAATGCGCTTTTCAAAGCCTCGCTCGGTGGGTTCATAGAAAAAGAGGCCTTGCATTTCAGGGGGCAGATATTGCTCGGGTACATAGTGATCCCGGTACGCGTGCGGATACTTATACCCTGCTCCGTGTCCCAATCCCTCTTTGTCCCGGGAGGCGTCTTTAAGATGATTGGGGACTTCTCCGGATTGCTCCTTCTCGACATGTCGCAATGCGTCGAAGTACGACAGACTGCTGTTGCTCTTTGGAGCGGTCGCGAGATACAGGCAACATTCCGATAGCATGAACTGCCCTTCCGGCATGCCGACGTAATCGAAAGCGCTCGCAGCTGCATTGGCCACGTGAAGCGCCCAGGGATCGGCCATACCGACGTCTTCGCAGGCGAATATCAGCATGCGGCGGAGGATGAATCGTGGGTCTTCTCCCGCGTAAATCATACGGGCCATCCAGTAAAGGGCGGCATCCGGATCCGAACCGCGAAGGCTTTTGATGAAGGCGCTGATGGAATCGAAATGGGCGTCACCTTCCTTGTCATAGAGGACGGCGCGCCGCTGGATGGAGTCCTCTGCAACTTCGAGGGTAATGTGAATCTCTCCGGTAGCCTTGGGGGCGGTCGTCTCAATGGCGAGTTCGAGTGCATTTAAAACGGATCGTGCGTCTCCGTTGGCAGTATCGACGAGGTGGTTCAGCGCATCGTCGTCGACGCGGACGTCAAGCGAACCGTATCCGCGTTCGGGATGGCGAAGCGCGCGCCTGGCCACGGCAACCAGATCGGATTGATCAAGTGCACGAAGTTCAAAGACCCGCGAACGGCTCACGAGTGCTTTGATGACTTCGAAGTAAGGATTCTCCGTCGTCGCGCCGATGAAGGTGACCATGCCGTTCTCTACGTGCGGTAACAAGGCGTCTTGCTGTGCCTTGTTGAAGCGATGGACTTCATCGACAAAAAGAATGGTTCGTCGCTGATGATACTGCAAGCGGTCTGCCGCCGCCTGGATCTCTTTCCGAATGTCCTTGACGCCGGCCAACACCGCGTTGAGTGAAGAGAAATGGGCGCGTGTCGTGTTGGCAATAATTCTAGCCAGTGTGGTCTTTCCCGTGCCGGGAGGGCCGAATAACAATAGCGAGGTAATGCGGTCGGCTTCGATCGCACGCCGGAGTAGTTTTCCTCTTCCGAGAATGTGATGCTGGCCGACAAAATCGTCTAACGTCACGGGACGCATTCGGTCTGCCAGCGGGGCGTTCTCGCGCTGCAATCGTTTTCCGGCATCGTCAAATAGTGTCGTCATACTTTACGTTTTATTGGTCGTGTAGTGCCGGTTAACATGCGGTTGCAGGAGTATACGGTGGATACCTGCTCGACAAGTGCCTTGGGCAACGTGGGTCGAATTATTGTGTTGAATAGGCTAAATTCCGTCGCATATCAAAAATCGGCAGACGTGCAGGATCGGCTGTTTTCCATATATCTGATTGTCTTTTTTATAGTCACCTCGAGCATACTGGTGCCGGTTGCCGCGCTGCTCAGGCTCGTCACCCTGCCGTTCGATCGAAACCTCAGGGCGCTACACAAACTCTCTTGCTTCTGGGGAGGATTGTATACCTGGGCCAATCCACGCTGGAACGTTACAATAGAAGGAAAAGAAAAAGTGCGTGGCGATGTGGCCTATGTGATTGTTTCCAACCATCAGTCATTGGTAGATATTCTCGCGGCCTATCGGCTCTTCATCCACTTCAAGTGGGTAGCCAAAGACGAGTTGTTCAAAGTGCCCTTTATAGGGTGGAACATGAGGTTAAACAGGTATATGCGCATCCGGAGAGGAGACCTGGAAAGCATCCGCCGGATGATGAGGGATTGTGCAAGCGCGCTTCGGTCCGGGAGCAGTGTTTTTCTATTTCCGGAGGGAACCCGCTCGCTCACCGGGAAGGTGGGAAAATTCAGAGCGGGTGCATTCAGGCTGGCAAAGCAGGAGCAAGTCCCAATTCTGCCGATTGCCATCCAGGGAAGTATCGATGCATTGCCAAAAGGCAGGCTTGTCGTGCAAGGAGTGCACCACATTACAGTGCGTGTGCTGGATGAGATACCGTCGTCCGTGGTTTCCGGTTCGTCCCCGAGGGAGTTGGCCGAGTCCATACG
>CAZIIP010000134.1:0-8618 GCA_964539455.1 uncultured Rhodothermales bacterium | reverse complement strand
GGTGCGATGGTTGCCGACGCCCGCGTGCAACTCGAAGCGGTTGGCATTAATCCCACCCGTGCTGCATTGCTCGACTTACTCCGGGAGATGGGTGCACGAATCACCAGCGGCAATACGCGGATGGAGGGCAATGAACCTGTTGCCGACATTGAAGTGAGATCGAGCGATTTGTCCGGGATTGACCTGGACCCCCGCTTGGTGCCCAATGTTATCGACGAAATACCCATACTGCTCGTCGCAGCAACACAGGCTTCCGGTGTTACACGCATCAGGGGGGCCGAGGAGTTGCGCCATAAGGAGACCGATCGGATCGCCGCAATGGCGAAAAACCTCGCCGCCATGGGTGTTGATGTAGAAGAGTATCCGGACGGTCTTTCCGTTTCCGGAGGCCGGAAGCTATCGGGCGCCACCGTGTCTTCGTTCGACGATCACCGCATCGCAATGGCAATGGGTGTCGCCGGGCTCATCGCGCGCGGATCGACAACCGTTCAGGGAGCGGAGGCTACCGCCGTTTCTTTTCCAGGTTTTTGGGACGAACTGGGCAGACTCGGTGCACAGATACGGTAAGCTCGCGTGAGACGACGCAGGACAAACGCCGGACCCATGTTCAGCCGGTCCGCGTCCGACTCCCCTCTTCGTCCGGAATCCAGAGATGCTTGTCCAAATCCACTCGGTTCTCCTCTACAAAGGTCACACCTTCGCTTCTGAGGCGATCCTCCATCACGTATGGTCCCTCGAAATTGTGTCTACCGCTCAGTATGCCGAGCCTGTTGACGACCCTGTGACAGGGTAAAAGCGTGCCCTTCGCAGCCTTCATCGCCCATCCAACCGTCCGCGCTGCACTTCTAACGCCCAGATGCGCTGCAATATGGCCATAGGTTGTCACACAACCGTATGGGATTTTCGCCACGACTTCCCAAACCCGTTCGAAAAAATGCCTGTCGGTATCCCGCATTCCGTGGATGCTATTTAAATCTTCATGTCTCGATCTGCAGGCGAGCACTGCGCCGCTTTCTGAGACGGGTAATTCGGTCCCGAACCTCCACGACAATATCCAGCCGGTTTGGGGCCCTAATGAATACCCTGTCGGCAGCCAAACACGCTACTGCGCCCGATTGGTAAACACCGAGAACCGGCCTAGCGTTGGCGCACGATCCCGTCCTCAGAATACGCGCGCTCGTCATTCCGAACATACAATCCCAGCCGGTTTGCGAGAACGCCGATGGCCGTCGCGCCGGAAAGTGTGTTCGCCACGCGAAGCGCCTGTGCCCGTTGTTCGGCGTCAAACGGTGCCAGGGCAACCATTGAATGCAGGTGCAACAGCGCCTGTATCGTATCACGTTGAGACAGATGATAAAGAAACGCACCCCGCATGGCCTCCGAAACGGAGGTACGACCCGACATGACCTGATACCCGAACCGGTCTATCATGTCCCCTGAGCGCTGCAGGGAATCCAGTTTTTGCGACAAGATCTCCATTTGCCGTTCCGCCGAAACACCCTTGCGAAACGGGAAACCGGCCTTCAGGCCATACACCTGTAACTCCCCGAGCTTCAGGTCGAGAGATCCGGCGGCAGATATGCGGTCCTGACGCCCGGCAGCGGCCGGATCACGTTCCGGCAAGGCAAGAATCCGTGCCAGCAACTGGTCCATTTCTCGGGCAATCAGATCGTACCCGGCGGCATTCGGGTGCAGGTGGTCGACGAAGAAACTGCTGTCGGGTATCCCGCTAGGCACGCTCCGGGCGGCCAGCTTTTCAACGTCCAGGATCGTGATCCCCGGGAGCGTACTGATGACGCGATTCACCGCCGCAGGCGCGCGAAAGCGCACGGGATCCAACTCCCGGGCCTCTACAAAACCGGCATAGGCGGCAGTTGTGTCACCTTGCCGGAATGCATCGGATGCGTCCCGGAATGTGTCGATTGCGTCCATGTCATCGCCAAGCGGCGGTTGGTCTTTCAGATTCGAGGCCACGGCCGCCACCATGACGGGTATCCCGGCTTCCTGCAGTCTGTCAACAAGCTTTTGCATGTTGCGCTCGAATTGCCGGACACCCTGCTTGTACACCGCACCGTCACGTGCGATGGAGGTATCGCCGGCAGATCGCTCCATCATGGTCAAACCGCCCGCCGCGTTTGCTTCTCCGTCTCCTTTCCGAACAATAAGTGATTCGAGCAATCGGTACAGACGCAGGTGTTTTAGTCGAATGACGCTCCTCTTGAGCCACAATCCTCCGGTTGCGTGCGACATTCCGTTACCCGCTCCGAAAGCACCGTAATACTCGTTGTGCCCTGCGTAAATAATGACGGCGTCGGGTTCGAGCGAAACGACTCTCGGGGCGATGTCCAGCAAAGTGAAAGAATTGCACGCCGTTGCACCCAGGTTGATTACCTCGACCAACGTTTCCGGTGCGCGTTCGATCAAACGCTGTTTTAATCGCTCCGGAAAACCCAGGTAGTGTTCATACGGATAACCGACCGTCGTCGAACCGCCCATGGCGATCACGCGAATCGACCCGGCCGGTTTTTTTGCCCGGAAAGGCGTAAAAGCGAGCGTGGGTTCAAATCCGGTACTGAAATAGCGGCTGAAATAGCCTGGATTGGCAATCAGAAATCCCCGGCGGCCCTCAACGGTAACAAACAGATCGGCCTGTGCATCCGGAGCCAACAGCACACGGGCACCCATCTCGAGACCCACCATCACCACGACCGGGATCATCACGGTTGCAGTCCAGAAGCCGAGTCTTTTGGCCGGTGCAATAAACGTTTCCTGTTGTTCGCTCACGGTCGGCATCGCATCGTCAATTACCCGCTTCAGACAACTGCACGGCGGGACGGGATTCGGTTGTTCCGTCAGGCCAGGTTACGATCACTTCTTCTACAATCCGGGCGGAATCAATGCCGAGCAATACCTGCGACGAATGCCGGCTCAGATATCCGTCCCCCACACCTACCAACCGCACCGGACCCAGCGAGCCATCCGTATATTTCAGGCGCACCGTCGCGCCGATTCCCCACCTGTTACCGTCCGATCCTTTGAGGAGGAGCGATTCACCTCGAATGACCCTCGTACCCACCAGTAGTTTTGTGGATGCACCGTTTTGCGTGATAACGAGGTCAGGCCTGTCGTCCCCGTTAAGATCTCCCACACCAAGACCACGTTGCTCCCCATAAACGCGAATGCCGCTTGTACTTCCTTGAACCGGTTCAAAGCGGGCGCTGCCGACCCCTTTCAGCCACAGTCCCCGTCCGGCGTCTTGTCGCGCGTCGTGAACCGGAACCCCGAAAAAATTCTGACCCAACAGCAGATCTTCCGTCCCGTCGAGGTCGAGATCGGCCACCGCTACGCCCATGGCAGTCGACATCTGCGCCTCCAAGGGCAATGCGGCGGCTTTGAATCGGTCGCCGACATTCGTGAACAATGTGTGACCGAGTGTGGTGGCTTCCAATTTCTCGAAGTGCGCGCCCGCTCCACCCAGAACCTGCTCGACCTCCATCATCGCAAATTCTTCGAAGCTCGATATCCTGTTTCGAATTGCGGGTATGCTGCGTGCAATCACCATAAATCCGCGCTCAGGCACGTAAGTGTCCCGTGCAGACTCGTGCCTGCTTTCCACGAGTTCATTGAGACCGTCTCCATCGGCATCACCCCAGTACAAGCGGAGCGGAGCACCCGATTTTTCCGGGATGCCGTATCGGCTGTTCCAGCCCCAATTGGTGGCCACAATATCGAGCGCTCCATTTGCGTCGAGGTCACCCAGCGCCACCCCGTTCCACCAGCCCGTATGTTCGGCAAGCCCCCAATCGGACGTCCGGTCCTCAAATCCGCCACCGAGGTTCTCGAATACCCTGATCGGTCCCCATTCGATGGCCAGCACCAGGTCGACATCACCGTCCAGATCAAGGTCTCCTGCGGCCGCTCCGGAGACCATTCCCGCATGCTCCAGGGCGGCACTCCAGACAGGTGCCGGGACGATTTCGTCTCCGGTTATGCGGTATACCCGGCTCGCCCCGCCCTCCGGATACCGGCCGGGAATCACCCGTGCCCCCGCGAACAATTCAACGGTTCCGTCACCGTCGAAGTCGGCCAGACAAAGGGGCCCGATAGCCGGTTCGCCGAACACCACGACCCCGGCTTCTCTCCAGGTACCGTCCTGCACAATGTGATGCTGGATGAGCGAAGGCGTTCCGTTCTCGTAGCCGCTTTCTGCAACGAACACATGTACGACTCCGGGTTCGATTTCCGCCGCGACGATCCCGGCAAAATCATGATCCGCATCCTGTGCAGGAATATGATGCCACGGATCGAATGTCGCCGATCCCTCATTGCGAAAAACTTCCGTGTTTGAACCCGAACCACCCCCCAAAATGAGGTCTTCGTCTCCGTCCAGGTCCAGATCAGCCACAACGACGGACGGTCCGACGCGGCTCAGCCGGCGGGGCAGTGTCGGCTGGATCTGAAAATCGTCGAACTCGGTTTCTTTATGGGTATGTGGCAGTTCGGAGAAACGAAAAAAGGCCGAATCCCGATTGTTAGAAGAGATTGAAGGTGCCGCTGCCTGCCTCGGAACGCCAACTTGCGCCGATTTCGTACCGGCTATCACCCGGGCATTCTCCTTTACCGGTCTCGAGAAGTGCTCATCGACCTCATACATCCGATTGGCAAAGACGGAGTCGATCACGCTGACCGACCCATTTCGCCATCGGACCGTTAGTTGCATCGCGCTATCGGCAATCGCTGCAAACATCACCTGAGCCTGACCGCCGGAAACGTACATTCCCCCGCTGGCGACCTCTTTAGACTGGGCAACCGGACCACCCAGCAACGACACGCGTGCACCGATTCCCTGGGTGTTCGGCGCACGGCCGATCAACCGAACGCCCACGCGGTGCCGGTTGGAGCGGTTCCGATAAATGGCGGCCTCGGCGTTCAGACGGTTCGCAGCTATGTCAAGATCACCGTCATTGTCGAAATCACCGAATGCCACTCCCTGGGTAATGTCCTCAATGCTTCCGAAACCCCAGCCCTCCGGAACCATCTCGAAAGTCAGGTCGCCTGCATTTCGATACAGCACATTCTTCTGACGCAAATCAGGGAAGTCCAGAATCAGCTCCCGGAATTGCGCAAAAGAACGTACCGTCCGCATCCGGCGCGCCATTTCATTTTGCGCATCAGAGTTCTGGATGTCGAAGACGTTTCCGGTTGAGACGAGCGCATCTTCAAAGCCGTCCAGATCAACGTCCATGAAGTTGACCGACCACGACCAACCGGAGGCCCGCACACCCGCATAGCGGCCGATCTCCGAAAATGTGCCGTCTTCGCGTTGGACAAACAAGGTATTCTGCATGGTCTGCGGACGCACGTTCACCCCTCCGATCCCGGTCGGCAGCGGCACGCCCGTAGCCATTTGAATCTGACGCAACTGATGGCTCGGATCGAGCATGTCCGTTTCGAAAAAATCGATATCACCGTCCCTGTCGATGTCCGAAAAGTCGACCGACATCGTCGAATTGGAGCTCTTCCTCATCGCATCGAATCCGAGGGCCCGGAAGTGGCCGGTGCCGTCGTTGAGCCAGATGTAATCCGGGCTCTCGAAGTCATTGCAGACGTACAGATCCGGATGGCCGTCGTTGTTGATATCGTGAAACTGGACTTCCAGTGCCCAGTCCTGCGGTTCCGTCTCGTAGGGTTCACCGTCTACGTCGAGAAACCGGCCCGAGTCCAGGGACTCGCGTACGAAGTGCCCGTCACCTGAATTGAGATAAAACCAGTCGCCTTCACCTTTCTCCAAGCGTATGAGCTTCGTGCCCACGGTTACCAACTCCCAATGATCACGCCACTCCTCCGCAATCTCCCAGCTGTTCTCTCCGGTTTGGCGCACCACTTCATTCCAGCTCATCTGATCCGGAGGCACGGTGTCCCTCAGTGCAATCCTCTTATAGTTACCGACGTATAGATCCAGATCGCCGTCGCCGTCTACATCCGCCAGTGCAAGCGTCGTGCTGCCTCTGTTGGAGGACAATCCCCACTGTGCCGTCACTTCCCGGAAGCGGCCGCTCCCGTCATTCTCGAACGCCGCGTTGGGTCCTCCGAGTGCTGTGACGAGCAAATCGAGGTCCGTATCGCCGTCCACGTCGGCGAAAACCGCTCCGGTAGCGTACCGATCAGGTGCGGCCACACCGGCGGAATCGGTCACATCGACAAACTTCCAATTGCCGAGGTTTTTGTACAGCCGGTTATCACCTTCCAGGCTGCAGAAGTAGATATCTGCCAGCCCATCGCCGTCGATGTCTCCAACAGCTACGCCGGACCCGTTGAGCAGATTTCTGTTGGCCGCCAACAGTTTCCCCGACGCGCTGTTTGAAAAGGTGATTTCCGTGCGCGTAGATGAGAGCATATCGAATCCGGGCCGATCGCTTCCCTGCACATCCAGCGCCGTCCACCGGTACCCTTCAGCCTCAATCCACCTGTGATCCGGGCGCTCAGCGCAACCTGATACGGAGAGCAACAGCCCGAGTATCCAGAGCGCCGGTCCACGGCCATTCAAACGTATGTCGAGGAAAACGGCGTCCATTTACGGCACCGGCTCATTCGGTTGGACAATTTCGAGCACGGGTTGAAAATCGTGCCGACTCTTCGATCCATCCGGCCATGAGATTTCCACACTTTCAGGTACGGAAGACTGCCCGATTCCCAGGATAACCGTAGAAGCATGCTGGCTCCAGTATCCGGTTCCCGCCTGAATGGGCCGGGCGGGACCAAGCGAACCGTCCGCGTAAACGAGCCTGACGGTCGCGCCAACGCACCATCTGTTGCCGGGAGCTCCTTCGAGGCGGATCACGGCTCCACTTTTATCGCGCCGGTTCAGGTAGAGATGGGTGGCCGCACCGTTTTGCGTCACGAGGAGATCCGGTTTGCCGTCTCCGTTCAGATCTCCTGTTGCCGCCCCACGCTGGTCCCCATAGGTGCGAATCCCCGTCTCGGAGCCGTCTGCCGCCGCAAAACGACCGTCTCCGTCGCCGGCCAGCAATAGCCCACGGCCGCCATCCTGGCGGGTCATGTCGTCGGGTACCGCAAAGAAGTTTTGGCTGATGAACACATCTTCCATCCCGTCGAGATTATAGTCTCCCACAGCGGCAGACCACCCCGGACTCCACTGTGCTTCGGCCGGCACTTCGCGCGCTTCGAAGTGATCCCCCCGGTTCAGGAATACCATCTGCCCGAGTACGGCTGTATTTCGGGTCCGAAATGATGTGTGCGCCTGACCGAGGACCTCTTCGATGCCCATCGTGGAGAACTGGGAGTAACTCCGGATCCAGTTACGCATGACGGGCATTCCGGCGGAAAGCGCACCGAGACCGCGGTGCGGGGCATATCCGCCGACAAAGGGCTGGTAGGAGGCCTCGATGAGTTCGATCACGCCGTCTCCCTCACCATCACCGTAATAGAGGCGCAACGGCTCTCCTTCCTCGGGTTGTCCATAGCTGCTATTCCACCCCCAGTTCGTGGCAAATACGTCCAGTCGCCCGTCCGAGTCGAAGTCACCCAGCGAGACGCCGGCCCACCACCCGGTCAGTGATTCCATTCCTGCGGTTCCGGTGATCTCGGAAAAACCTTCCCCGCTATTCTCGAAGATTCTGATCGGTCCCCATTGCGTAGCCAGCACGGCATCCGCGTCGCCGTCTGCATCCAGATCTCCGAAAGTACTCCCCCAGACAAGCCCGGCATCCTGAAACGCCTCGCTCCAGGTCGCGGACGGCACAAACGATGTATCTTCCCAAAGAAACACCGTGGAACCTGCGTTTTCGGGATACCTTCCGGGCATAAATCGAGAGGTCGCAAAGAGATCCAGGTCTTGATCTCCGTCCACATCGACCAGATTCAGCGAACCGACGGCCCCTTCACCGAACGCTATCGATTGTTCCTCGGCCCAGCTACCGTTGCGAACGCGGTATACGCGAAGGATAGACGTTGAAGCCGTTTCGTATCCGCTTTCGGCCACGACGACGCGCACCGTACCCGGCTCCATGGCCCCTGCAACCGCTGCCCCGAAATCCCGCCGGCCCTCGCTATTGGGCAGGGTCTGCCACAACCGGAAACGTGCTTCGCCCAGATTGCGATAGACCTTCGTGCCGGCGGCGCTTCCGCCTCCGACAAGGATATCCTGCCTTCCGTCTTCATCGAAATCGGCGATGACGGCGGCTGGACCGGCCTGGCTCAATCGCCGCGGCAACATGGGTTGCCGTTGCTGGTCGTTGAACCGCAACTCGTCGTGGGTATGGGCAAATGTGCCGCGGCGAAACCAGCGATCCGGGTTTGGAGCGGCCGATGCCGTCTTTCCCGGGATGGAATCGGCATTTACAGATCGATTGGGTCGTGCATCACCGTCGCTACCGTCCTCAAAGACTTCGTACATCCGGTTCGCGAGGACCGCTTGTATTACGGACCGCTTTCCGCTTCGCCACCGGACCTCGATTTCCATTTCTTCCCCCTCGCTTGCCGCGAACATTGCCTGCGGTTGGCTGCCTGACAGGTACATCCCACCCGCAATGATCTCCTTGCTTTGGTCTACGGGGCCGCCTCGAAGAAAAATCCGGGCGCCGATTCCCCGCGTATTG